>NZ_WFLM01000006.1 GCF_009208775.1 Silvanigrella paludirubra
GATCTTCAAATCCATTCCCAATTACATCTCCTATTTTATATGATAGAGAAAATGCACCTGTTCTTGGATCTACAGATTGAGATAAATCTTTATAATTGTAAGCATCACTTACTGGCTTATTGCTATCCGCTCCGCCTTGGGTATTACTTGCACTTTGGGCATAAGCCTTAGTTCCGCTAAGCTCTGTACCTGCTGTTGATTTAGCTACTGTCTGAGTGCTTTTAGCACCTTCTGCTGAGCTATATACAACCGCTGTTAACTTAGATATCCCGCTCGCATATACATACGATTGAAAGGGACTTGATAGCATTAGACCAGTACTAAATAATGCTGTTACTTTATTTAAAACATGGTTTCTTTTCATTTTTTTTTATCCGTCTTAATTAAATTTCCAAAAAAAACACCTGCTAGAATTATTTTTACTAATTAACTAGCAAGTGCTAATTTATGTTATGCAATTATTTCTAATTACATATTGTCGTTAAGTTGCGCGTAGAAAGGGTTACCGAAGGAATCTACACCATTCATTTCAAGCATAAATGGTAAGTGCCATTGGTAGTTTCCAACCCAACTTGGCATTCCAGAGTCAGAGATAGAAGCAAAAGCATAATCATTTTTACCTATAGAAGTTAAAGTTAAATCTTGATTTTTATTCTTGCTTAAAGTTACGTAAGTAACGGAATCAGGTTTTAATTTACCAGATAAGAATTTTCCAGAATAGAACTCTCTTCTATATTGGTTATTTAAGAAAGTCTTTCTCTCACCTTGGTCAAACCAACCTAAATCAATAGAATATCCACCTTTAAAGTCAACCCCAATTAGTGCTGAGCTACGGTTCATGTTTTTGTTTGTTACACGAATTTGACTTACTTCAGAAGAACTTAATGTTGCATAAGTTTTAACATCTGGAGAAATTTTGAATAATCTGTAGTTATCTCTTGTAACAAGATCTCCACTATAACCATCCGCAACAATTCCAAATGTAAATAAGGAACCAGTATCAACACCTTTAAGAGGATTCGCTAATACAGCTAAATTTACTCTTCCAGCTTGGTTATCTTCAGTACTAATTGTTGTAACAGTACCATCTTTTTCAACATAAGAAATTTTAGCACCAACATCTAACTTTTGGCCATTAGCTTCAGTATAGATAAATTTAGCTTGTGTATTAGAAGGAATTGAAGAACCTTCAGTACATTTTGTAAAGTTATTTGCTGCAGATAAAATGGAAGTTGCGTCTGAACTAATTCCACCAGAAACTAGTTGAACTTGTGTACTTGCAACAACGTCTTCTAACTTAACAGAAATTGCTTTTCCTGAGTCATCAGTAGCTGTAAATGTAGGAACTAAAGGAATATTGTGTTTTCCATTTCCGTAAATTTCTTTTTTATTACATGAAGTATCAATTTGGATACTTTTTGAATTTACTTTATATTGAGACAAGTTTAATACATTTGCCGCAACTGTTTTATAATTGATTGTAGTAATTGCAGATTTTTTAGTAGTACCATCATTATAAGTAACTACCATAGCAACTTCTTTTTGCTCATCAATTTTATCAGAATTTAAAGAAACATCAAAAGTACAAGATGCATCTTTAGCTAATTCAAAAGATTTTCCGTCTACTGGTTTACATGTAGATGAATCTAATTTTATAGATAATGGTTTTACTAATGTTGGTAAAGTAACTAAAGTAGCTTTGCCATTTCCATTATTTTTAATTGTATAAGTACGAATTGCTGAATCTTTATTGATATTTGAAACTAAGAAATCAGCATAAGAATTTAAAGATAAGTCTGCTTTACCAATAGTTTGGTAAGAAATTACAGAAGGTATCGTAACAGGAACTAAATTTCCTTCTTCATCTACATCATTATAAGTAATTTGAAGATTTTGTTTCGTATCCATTAAATCTGCTGGAGCGAAAGTAACTTCAATATCACAGCTTTGACCTTTTTCTAGTGTTTCTTTACAAGTATTCCCTGTAATAGAAAGAGGAGATGCAAGATCAGCAATTTTAATTCCTGTTATTGCATTAGCGCTTTTATTTGTAATAGTTAAAGTTTTTTTGTCTGTTTTAGAAACTTCTGCTTTTAATTGAGCTAATGTAGGAATATCGAGAGTAACTTCCCCTTTTGCTAAATAATTTACATCAAAAGCTGTTGTTTTTGTAGCGGATGCAGATTCGCTAGAATAAGCAACAGAAATTGTTTCTTTACCGCTTGCAACTTCAGTTGGAGCAAAAACGATAGTTACTTGGCATGTTTCACCAGCAGCTAAAGTTTTATTTAAGCAACTTGTGTCAGCAACTGGATCAACTACAGGAGCTGGATCAACTACTGGAGTTGTTGCTTCAGATTTAGCAGCTTTTGCTGGTTCTACTGGTTTAGCAGGATCAACTACAGCAGGAGTTTCGGATTTAATTGTAATTAATCCGCCTTCAACGCCTGTAATTGTAATATTTTGTGCAGATTTAGAGCCTTCATTTTTAATTACTAATACTTGCTCTTTCTTGTCACCAACTTTAGCAACAACTTGAGGAACAGACATAGTAACTGTTAAGTTAGGTTGTTGATCTTGCGCTGGATTTACTTCTGGAGATTGTTCAGAAGCAGAATTAGAAGAGCTACCTTTATTACAAGAAATAGCAAATGAAGCACCTACTAAAGTTATAAGAGATAACTGTATAAGTTTTGAATTACGAATTGTCATTTAAAGTTTCCTTTTTGTTGTGAATGACTAATTAAAAAAAATTAATAAAAATTAAAATGTGAATTAAATTACTCTACACATTCGATAGGAGAAGGAATAAATTGATCGCTATTTGTAACAGATATTACTGAATTAGAATCACTATTTCCTGCTGTTTTTTTCTCGCAAGAAGAAATTAATACTGGAATAATCAAAAAAATAATAAATATTTTTTTCATCAATAAAAAACCCTTTCACCACAAACAACTAATTATATGAACAATTAATTGTTAAATTAAATAAATAAAGCATTGATATTCTGAATTACTCCTTCAAAAACAGCTCTTATCAATCTTTAAAAGCACAAATGATATTTAATTCATTATTGATTACGAAGTCGTTAAATTGAAGTTAAATGAAATGTAATGTAATAATTATAATTATAATCTTATGTAATCATTATAACAATAAAATTAAAAAAATATAAATATTACAATCAGATTAAAATTTTATTAAAGAATTATTTCAAATAAATCATAATTTACTATATAAACAAAGGAATAGTTTAAATTAATTATATTATAGATATTAATGTTACATTTTTATAGATAATAATGTTACATTAATACTGTATTTTAGATTAATTATTGTTTATAAATTAAACCAATAATAACAATAATTTAGAATAAGAGAACAAATACAATTGTTACATTTATTAACAATTTCAGAAATTTATTTAAAATTTCATGATTTTTGTCAAAATTTGAACATTGAATAGCAAGAAAATTTTGATAGTTATTAATTATAGGGGATATTTCCAATGAAAATTTTGATAATTGAAGACGCAGAAAAAACAGCGTCCTTTTTAAGAAAAGGTTTAACAGAAAAAGGATATGTTGTTGATGTTGAATCAAATGGTCAAGAAGGATTGGTTCTTGCTCAAGTAAATAGTTATGATCTCATTATTCTTGATGTCATGTTACCTCAACTTGACGGTTGGTCGATTTTAAAGGAACTTAGAGCTTCAGATAACAAAACGTACATAATAATGCTTACAGCAAGAGATGATACCGATGATAAGGTTAAAGGGCTTAATTTAGGTGCGGATGACTACCTTGTAAAACCTTTTGCTTTTTCTGAACTTGTGGCTCGAATTCAAACAGTTTTAAGAAGACAATCCTCTATACAAAAAGATATTATGGTATTTGCAGATCTTGAAATAGATTTAAATAAAAAAAGAGTATCTCGTGAAGGTAATAGAATTGAATTAACCCCTAAAGAATTTATGCTATTATCCCTTTTAATAAGAAATAATAGCGTTGCTCTATCGAGAAGTGAAATTTCTGAGAAAATTTGGAATATCAATTTTGACACAGATACAAATGTAGTTGATGTTCATATTAGACGCCTTAGAGCTAAAATTGATGATGGATTTAAAAAGAAGTTTATTAAAACGGTTAGAGGTATTGGTTACATGTTTGATGAAAGTTAGGAATGAACAAAGTATCTCTATTTTATAAAAATATTAAAGAGAATAATTTCAATATTAGTCTAACTATTTGGCTTTCATTCTGGTATTTTATAACTTGTATTATTTTGATATTAACTCAAAATTTTTTATTTAATAGTTTTATTTCGTCATTTTACAATCAAACTGAAAAAGTAACTCTTGAAAAAAATATACAAGAAATTGTTAGACTTATAGACAGAAAAGAAAACCCAAATCGCTCACCTTTTGAATGTTTATTTTTTGAAGTAAATGATAATCTGTTTTTTTTAGTAGAAGATGTTACAAACAGAAAAATAATATTTATCACCCCAGGAATGTTTAAATTTCTTTATTCTTTGCGAGAAAATCAAAACGAAAATTTAGTTTCTCCAGATGAAGAGATCAATATAAAACAAAAAAATTCAAAATACTTTTATTATGTAAAAAAAGAGATCGTACATAACAATAAAGTCCTTCATATTGAAGTTTTAGCTGATAAAACCAATCGTATATCCATCTTAACAAATTTTAAAAACCGCTCTAGCTTTATATCTCTTGCCATTTTAATAACCTGCCTCATTCTTTCGGTTTTTATATCTAAAATCATATTAAGCCCGATTCATCGAGTCGTTAAAAAAATTCGAAGCATTACTTCTGTTAACTTACATGAAAGAGTTGATAATGATTGGCTTCCTCAGGAAATAAAAATTATTAAAAACTCTTTTAATGAAGTTTTAGAAAGGTTAGAAGATTCTTTTCAAAGAATTAGCCAATTTTCTGATGATATTGCGCATGAAATTAGAACTCCAGTTAATAATTTAAAAGGAGAGATAGAAGTCGCTTTACAAAACAAACGAACTGTGCAGGAGTATGTAGATATTCTTCATTCTAATTTAGAAGAATGTCATAGATTAACAAGAATTATTGATAACTTAACCTTTTTATCACGCTCAGAAAAACACAATATTCATATTCAAGCGGAAGAAATAGACATTCATCAAGAATTATTAAATATGAAAGATCTTTATGATGGAATTGCAGAAGAGAAATCTATAGAAATTTCAGTTCAATGCGAAAAAGATATTCATTCTTACGTAGATAAAGTTTTATTCCAAAGAATAATTAGTAATTTATTATCTAATGCAATAACCTATAATAAACAAAATGGAAAAATTATTTTAATTGCTTTTTTAAGTGAAGAGTATTTAAATATAGAAGTAAGCGATACAGGAATCGGTATTCCAGAAAAAAGTGTGCCACATTTATTTGATAGATTTTATCGTATAGAAAAATCAAGACATACTTCTTCAAAAAATATGGGTCTTGGATTGTCTTTAGTAAAAAGCATGGTGAGTATGCACAAAGGAACAATTGAAATAAAAAGCAAGGAAGGCGAAGGAACATCCGTGTATATTAAGTTTCCAAAAAAACCATTAAATTAATTTGATAAAAAATAATGAAAGGATTTAAATTCTCAAACATAATAATTTTACTTTAAAGTAATAAGCGATCTTTTATTTGCTTAAGTTTTTTGGAGGAGTCATTAAAAGAAGAAAAGTGGCTGGGGCACTAGGATTCGAACCTAGGAATGACGGTATCAAAAACCGTTGACTTACCACTTGTCGATGCCCCAAGCAGCGGTGAAACCTGTATGCCAACCTTCAAAGATCTTGTCAAGCATCCAATGAAATTTTTTTCAAAAAATTTCTGGTAAAGAAACAAATCCCTACAATGGCTCTTACTTAAACGGAAAAACATGATAAATATTCCAGCGAGTCTCTATTTCTTACTTAAATGCCAAGAAATTGCTCGCCTCATCATCAAATCATGAAGGAAAATAAAAATGAATTCTTCTAATAAAAACATGATTAAAAATAAAGATTTCAAAATCATAAAAAATCTGTTGCCGAAACACAAAAGAAAAAACCCACCTTCTTTGAATGAAAACATAGCATTTGGAGCAATACCTACTAATCATATGCTCATTTGCGACTATCTACCTAGAAAAGGCGGATGGCAAACACCTGAAATTATTCCTTATAAAACTTTTTCCATGACACCTAACTCCGTTGTTTTTCATTATGGACAAACCATTTTTGAAGGCCTAAAAGCATACCGATCTGAGTCAAATGATAAAGAAATTTTCCTATTTAGACCTGATAAAAACGCAGCTCGTATGGCTCTTTCTGCCACCCGTATGGGTATGATCCCCTTTCCCGAAGATTTGTTCGTACATTGCATAAAAGAGCTTGTGAAAGTCGAAAAAGACTGGATTTTACCCTCCCCTGGCGCTTTATACATTAGACCTTCCATGATTCCTCTGGATAAGGGAGTATCCTACAGAGCCTCTGAAACCTATCGATTTTTCATTATTCTAAGCCCTTCTAAAAGCTATTTTTCAACAGAAACAGGAATCGCTGTTTATATTGAAAGAAATCTATCAAGAGCTGCTATTGGAGGTTCTGGAGAAGCAAAGTGTGGAGGAAATTATGCTTCTGCTTTACTTCCAATGCGCACAGCTAAAGAAAAGGGGGCTGAACAAGTATTATGGTTAGATTCCAATGAGCATAAATATGTGGAAGAAGCAGGAGCGATGAATGTAATGTTCGTATACAAAAATAAAATCGTAACCCCTGCACTAAATGGAAGTATTCTTCATGGAATTACAAGAATGTCTGTATTAGAAATTGCCAAAGTTTTAGGCTATGAAGTAGAAGAAAAGAGAATTGAAATATCTCAAATTTTATCTGATGCAAAGTCGGGCAAACTAACAGAAATGTTTGCTTGTGGAACGGCAGCTGTTATTTCCCCAATTACATGCCTTATTGATAAGGATGAAAAAATAATCATAAATAATGAGAAAATTGGTGATATTTCTTTACACATAAAAAAGAATTTAATTGGAATCCAAGCAGGGACAATTAAAGATACCTATGGCTGGAGATTCCCAATCGTATAATTGATATCATCAAATTTTATTAAAAATAAATTTGTCTAATTCACAACCAGTCAAATCTCCGACATACCCTTTTTAAAAATCTAAGTTATGAATCATTCATAGAGAAAAAAAATTATAATTTTTCTTCTCTATGAATAAGAATTCATAAAATTAATTGATTTATTTTAATATGAAATAAATCAAATAGACTAAATAAAAAGGAAATAAAACAATGAAAACAAATCAATACATACAAAAAACCCCGCAAGAAATTGCTTCAGAACTCTTTCAAGGCACTAAAGTAGAATCTGCTTTTGATAAAAAAGGAAAATTTAGTCATTTATTAGCAAAACTTTCCAAAAATGAATTTTTTAAATTATATTCACCAGAAACAACAGTAACTATTTTTATTCAAGGATTTTGGCTTCAATTATGTTTAAATGATAAAAATAAACAAATATTAAATAGAAAAACAAATACAATATTAAACTTAGAAATATACAATGATGAATTTGGAATAACCATTCTTGAAATGAAATACTTAGGGAAAAAAGTGGGAAAATTTAAATTTAAAAAGATCAGTTCTACCGATCTTCCATATACTACTGATGGCTACTACGCTATTGCCAGATCTGCTGTTAAAGTATTTTCTAAAATACAAAATAATTATAATTGGCAAAAAATAAATATATATAATTTTCCTGTTGTTCAAATAATACCTGAAGAAAATTGCTTTGAAATATTTGATTCAAATTTAGTAAATTTACAATAAAAATTATTATGAATTTTTGTCAACACCTTTAACAAGGGTTAAAATGTTTTGTGCGGAATTATTATTTCGCTGAGCAAGTAAACTTGTACTGGCTTGAACGAGAATCTTTGCTTTTGCTAAATTTGTTATTTCAGTCGCATAATCAACATCTCGAATTCTTGAATTTGCCGCAGCTGTATTTTCATAAGCAACATTAATTGTATTAAGAGCGGAAGATAAACTTGAAGTTGCTGCACCAAATTTTGCTCTAAATGATGAAATTTTTGAATGAGCTTCATCAAAACTCGCACCTAATTCTTTTTCATTACTTACATTAAAATTATCTAAAACATCATCAATAGAAACACCATCTTCTGCATTCGCTAATTTTTCTGCTGATTTTATTCCCAAATCATTTGGTTTTGTTTTCACATGATCTAAATCTTCTATACTAATAATACCTACGTCTTTTCCATCAGAAATTTTAGGAGCACTTACCCTTACATGAACTGAACTTGTAGTATAACCATTTCCTCTTCCAATTCCTTGATATTCAAAATCACTATCATCATCTGAACTAAATAATTGACGACCCATATGACTAGCAGTTGATGAAGTAGTTACTAAACTTTGATAATTTGCTTGATATTCTATAAATAAAAAACCGCGTTCTTTATCCGATAATGCTGGATTTGTTGATTGCGCAACTAACTCTTTTAATCGAATCACATTGTTAGATATTGCATTTAAATTTGATTCAGCTGCCTCTGTATATGAAAGACCATCATTTGCATTTCTTTTATAAACATTTAACTCACGCATTTTAGAAATAAGATTATCAGACAGAGATCTTTCAACAGGCATTGGTTCATTTCTAGTAAAACGAACACCTGTTGATAGTTTTTCAAGACTATTGTCATATTCTTTTTGGGCTTTGGCGATGTTTCCTTCTAAGTTAACACCACCAGTAATTCTGAGTCCCATTTAGCTAGCTTCCTTAACACCATTATTTTCAGCAGCATTATCATCTTGAATTTTGTTTGGAACAGAACTATCTATTTCAGAGAATTTTCCATCTTCTTTCAGCATGAGAACTTGTCCTGGAGATCCAATTTGTAAAGTAACGCCTGCTGTTAATAGATTTTTTAGATATTCACTTGCTAAAACGACTTTATCTACACAACTTGAAATATCTTTGCCAACTTGTTGCATTGATTCTAGCGTAGATCTTTCTGTGTCCAAATGTTTAAATGAGATTTCTACTTGATGCAATCCACTTGAGCATTGATTTGCTGCAACTTCAGAATCTGATTTTGCCTCACCTAAAGTAACGGCAACATGATGAACCCAATCATGAACTTGTCTAGCAACACTTTGAGCTTGTTCTAAATTACTTACAATTCCTAACAATTTTTTTACTTCTACTTGAATTGCAGCAAGACTACTTGTTCCAGCAGCAACAATACTTGTTAAACTTGTTTCCACCTGATTTACTAAATCCCTAGCAAAAGTTGCTGTTTCTGTAATTTTTCTAATTGTTCGAAACATTTCTCTTGTTCGAGTTTTGTTACCTTCTGATAGGTTTTTAGCAGTTCCAAGTTGGTCATCTAGACCTATAGCTTGTCTAGACAATTGGCCAATTTTTTCTCTTAATTCTTTTAATAAAGTATCGGCAGTATCTGCTTTTTTAACACCTGCTTCGATAACAGCATGACCTTCCCTAATGGCACCCATAGCACCTGATGTTTCTTCTTGAATAGCTTCAATTCTATCATAAATATCTCTAGTAGCTGTTGATGATCTCTCAGCAAGTTTTCTAATATCATCAGCCACAACTGCAAATCCTTTTCCTTGATCTCCAGCTCTTGCGGCCTCAATACTTGCATTTAGTGCTAATAAATTTGTTTGCTCAGAAATATCATCAATGACTTCAATTATGTTTCCAATATCTGAAACACGATTTGCTAAAATTGAAATTTTTTCTTGTACAGCATTCATCCGATCACGACCACCAATCATAGCAGAAGTAACACCTTGAATTGCCTCTCTCGTATTTTGAGAATGTTGAAAAACTTCATTCTGTAAAACTTGCGTTTTACTCATTAATTCATCCCAACTTTTAATCACTTCAGTTAACTGTTCTGTTTGATCTTGAAACGTATTAAAATCATGTAAAAGGTCAGATCCTAAACGCCCCCATGCACGACTTCTATCTGCTGTTTTTCTTGTTTCAGATAGAGAATGTCTACTCATTAATATGCTTTCTCTAATATAATCTGAAGTAACATTTAAAGTAACGATGCTTTCACCAATGGCCTGTCTTGTACTATCCAAATTAAAAGAAGCTCTTTGAATTTCTCTATCTTTTGTTTTTCTAAACTCTAATAAGTTTCCAAGATTATCTGTAACACCTGAAATATTATCTGTAATTTTTCTAAATTGTCCTTGTAAAGCTAATAATAGTTGTCGCTCTGCTTCAATATCTGTACTTTGAGAAAATGCAACTAATTCATTTAATCTTCTTATAGAAATAAGCAATTGCCTTTGAGCATTTAACATAGAAGCAATGCAGTCTGTAGCTGATAATGTTGATTCTGAATTGTTCAAATCATTTTCCACAAGACACCTCAAAATAAAATTAACAAAATTACGAAGCAGAATTATTCATTTTTAAAATTCTCTTTAATACAGGATCTAATGCAACCGAAATTGGATTCTCATTTTGATTCATAACAGATGATAAATCTCCCGAAGAAGAAAAGTCCTCACCAGTTATTTTATAAGCATTATTTTCATCAAAAGTAACATTCACATTATGTGAATTTAAAATTGAATTCATAATTTCTATCGCTTTATCTTTATCATTTATCAACGAAATTTTTATTAACGCTGAACTTGCAAGAGAAGATAATTGAGAAATTTGATTTTCATTCATTTCTTTATTGTTATTTACAATAGTTTCTTCTGAAATTGTTTCTTCTGAAGTAGCTGTTTCCAATGGAGCTTCTTCGCTTAATTCTGCACCTTCTTGTGGTGCTGTTTCCAATGGAGCTTCTTCGCTTAATTCTGCACCTTCTGTCGAAGCTGTTTCCAATGGCGCTTCTTCGCTTAATTCTGCACCTTCTTGTGGTGCTGTTTCCAATGGAGCTTCTTCGCTTAATTCTGCACCTTCTGTCGAAGCTGTTTCCAATTGAGCTTCTTCGCTTAATTCTGCACTTTCTTGTGGTGCTGTTTCCAATGGAGCTTCTTCGCTTAATTCTGCACTTTCTTGTGGTGCTGTTTCCAATGGAGCTTCTTCGCTTAATTCTGCACTTTCTTGTGGTGCTGTTTCCAATGGAGCTTCTTCAATTAATTCTGCACCTTCTTGTGGTGCTGCTTCCAATGGAGCTTCTTCACTTAATAAGTTTTCTTCTGGATTTTCTTGATTTGCTTCAGCAGGTTCTACTGTTTGATTTTCTTGCGACTGTAGAGCCTCAGAAGGTGGATTTTCTTCTGTAGATGGGGCAGTAGCTTCTTTTATTTCAGCAACAGGTGGGCTCATGGATAAACCCGCACCTTCTATATCTGGCTTATCTTCTACATCTAAAACACCAGCTGCAATTTCTCCGCTACTTCCATCAATAAAACCAATAGATGGATCGGGAGCTTTTGCAATACTATTCATCTCAGGAAATGAAATGTCTGGTGACGGCTCATCATCGCCTTTATGCCCTTCCGATTTTCCTGAAGATCCCATTTCTGAATTAGAGACAAAACTACTAACTTCGTCTGAATCATAATCGGATAAATTCGCCCCAGCAAAATCTTCTCCAATTGTAATTGCTTCTGCCTCGAAAGGAGCTTCATAACGCAAACCACCAATGACGCCTCTTGATCTTTCAATTACTGTTGTAAGTTTTAAATTCGGAATACTGACACGATATATTTTAGATAATCCTTCTGCAAGTTGAAAAACTGTTGCAGAAATTCCAATAATTCTCTTATTTAAAAAAAAACGGAGTTGTTGAATGGCTCCTCTGTCGGAGGGATCTTCTAAAGCAACATACAAAATAGAATTTTCTTCACCAAGACCAAAACAACTATAGTGAATGGCTAGATCTATAGGTATATAATTTTGATAACTCTCATCAAGCATAGATATCGCTTTATCAGATAAAGCATTAACTCTAAAATACCTTTGCAGATATTCTTGAATTTGCTCTGGCGAAGCGATATTTAAAGAACGTAATATACGAACAGGGTTTTCCCCTAGTTCTTTGCATGTTTTTCTTAAGGCTATCAGCTCTCCAGAAGACAGGTACCCATCTTGCTGCATAACCTGAAGCAAATCGTACATATGTCTTTCCTTAGACCTTAAGTTTCCTTTGTTTGTAAATGATTCTCTTGACTCATGGTACTTTGATCTTAAGCTATTTTAGTTCATGGGGGACTATCCGTTCCTTCCCAGATATGAAATTGACGATTTAAAACAGGAAATTAAATTATGAGCCGTTCCGACCTCGCTTCAGAAAGAAAAACCCAAATAATTAATGCAACGATTGAGTGCATTACACGCTATGGATATAGCAATTTTTCGATGCAAGATGTGGCGAGAGTTGCAGATGTATCTAAGGGTATAATTCATTATTATTTTTTAAATAAAGAAGATCTCATGATGACTGTTCTTGATCATGTGAGTGCAGACATTGAAAATCTTCTTCATTCAGGTGATTTAAACCCCGATCCAATAGCAAGGCTTTCTAATGTAATCTGGATGTGCTCAAGCGTTGTTCAAAATAAAAGAGAATATTATCGAATAAATATGGACTTTTGGACCCAAATAGACCAAAAAGAAAAAGTCCGCCAAGAAATAGCAAGTCATTATGCTAAGTTTAGAAATTCCATAGCCGTCATCATTCAACAAGGAATTTCACAAGGCGTTTTTCGAAAAGGAGATTCTGCTCAATTTGCCAGTATGATTATCGCCATGATTGACGGCATAGCTTTACAGTGGCTTTTTGATGAAGGAGTGTATAATTACGACGAAATCGTAAAGAATTGTGAAGAAGCTATTTTGAATTTTTTAGTAAAAAAGTAACATAATCAGGAAAATGAATTTTAGTGTACATTTGTAAATTAAAAAAATATAAAAAAGATATTTCCCTCCTTCTTGTAATTGCAGGTTCATTTTTTATATCTTTATTACACACAAATCCTGTATTTTCACAAGATATAAATAAAAATACAGAGCAAGAAAATTCTACAAATATTTCATATATAACTCCTAAAAAAGCGGAAGGTTTAATAATATCCTCAATTGATTTAGTTGGAAACAATAGAACAAATGATGATGTTATAGAAGACAACATTGAGCTAAAAGAACAAAATATATTTACTGTAGAGAAATTAAAAATTTCTCTACAAAATTTAAAAAATTTACAAGTTTTTTCTAAAATTGATGTTAAGTTAAGTTTAAACAAAAATAATCAAATCATAATAGTTTTTGAATTAGATGAAAAATGGACTTTATTACCTTATTTTTTAGCTGGGTCAGGTGGTGGCACATCGTATCTTGTTTTAGGTCTTTATGAGACGAATTTTATAGGAAGACTATATACATTTAATTTCACATATGGATGTAAAAACGATAATTGCTCTACTTTTGTTTATTTTAGAAACCCGAGTGTTTTAGGAAGTCGTTTTAATTTAGTTAATTATATGACTAGAGAACATAATATATTTCATACATATAATAAAAACAGAGAAGTAACTGGAACTTTTGCTAACAAAAGAGACATGCTTAATTTATTTACTGATATTAAAATTACACCAACTTTATTTCTAGGTTTTGGAGCTTTATACTTAAAAAATGACATCACTGATGATGGTATTAATTCTTCTGACACATTAACAAATAAAAAAAATAGTTATAATTCTCCCCCATCATCATCATCTGTTGCATTAGAAGGAAGGTTAACCCTAGGAAAAATTAATTATGATGGTATGAAAGTGGATGGAGTCAATTTTGTTTCTATTTTAGATACAACTGCAGAATCATATAAAGCACAAAATGATAATTATACATCTTTAAATAGCACATTACAATTTTATCATCCTAATATAAATTTAGGTTTATTTACCATACCTCTACCAAGATTATCTTATTTAGCAATACGAAGTAATATAAGTGTAACTTCAAGCGATGTTCTTTCTCAACAATATTTTATTGGTGGTCTAGATAAAATAAGAGGATTTTATGATGGAGAATTTTCTGGAAAATTCTCCTATTTTAGCAATTTTGAATTAAGAATACCTAGTTATGTTAATGATTATTTTGCTATTCAACACGCATTATTCTCTGACGTTGGATATGCTTCTAATACATTTCCTGATATGTTTTCTAACTACACAGGAGTGAGTGTCGGTACTGGAATCCGTATTTTACCATTAAAAGTAAACAGAGTTGCATTACGTATAGACTGTGCTTATACATTAAATCCGTTTCATACTTATGGGTTTAATTTTGGTTTATTACAATTTTTTTAGAAAATATTTTACAAAGCAAACAAAGAAGATCTTTATTAGAAATAATAAAGATCTTCTTTTTCTTTTACAATTAAGTATACAACCTAAAATTAACCTAACAAGCGCATTGCTGCACCAGGGCTTTGGTTGGCTTGAGCAAGAACAGCCACACCACCTTGTTTGAGGATGTTGGACTGAGCCAATTTTGCAGTTTCTTCTGCAAAGTCAGTGTCACGAATACGGCTATTCGCAGCAGAATAGTTTTCGGATTGAACACTTAAGTTAGAAATTGTAGAGTATAGACGGTTTTGCAACGCACCCATATCTGCACGGAACTCAGATACTTTAGAAATAGCATCATCAAGTTTGTTAATAGAAGCTTGAGCACGCAATTTAGAATCGTTGTGATCTCCACCTTCTAAAGAAACACCAGTGGATTCCAATGATTCATCACTTGCACGACCAATTCCTAGACCAACTGTACTTGTATTAATTTTATCAAAGTTAAGTCTAATGATGTTTACTGGATTACGAGCAAACTCTTCATTAAATGGATCACTTTGACCATCTGTCATTTCACTCCAGTTTTTACCAACTTGAACTTCTAGTGGTGGAGGATTTGATTTTTTAGTCATATCTTCTGGCAAGCCACCTTCTGCTTCTTCAGGTTTACCAGTTAATAATAAAGTTCCATTGTATTCTGTTGAGTTTGTTATACGATCTACTTCGTCTTTTAGAGCATTAAATTCTTTGTGAATAAATCCGCGTTCTTTATTCCCAATTGTATCTGAAGAACCTTGTACAGCAAGCTCGCGTAAACGAGATAAGATATTTCCAATTTCATTCATTCCACCTTCGGCAGTTTGAAGTAGAGAAATACCGTCACTAGCGTTACGTTTTGCCATGTTGAGACCACGAACGTCCGCTTTTAATTTTTCGCTAATAGCAAGACCCGCAGCATCATCTGAAGCCTTGTTAATGCGATAACCTGAGCTTACTTTCTCAATGGACTCATCATTTTGCTTGGTTGTAATACTCAAAGCTCTTTGAGCATTAAGGGATTGGATGTTGGTTTGTATACGCAAACCCATAGCTGGTCTCCTCCATGAAACTCACCACAGTCCAAAACCACTTGGTACGGGGTGCGGCCATCCTTGGCCAAACTAAGAAAAATGTACCGCAGGCGAATTGCCATGCGTACATTTTGCATATCGGAAAAGATTTTCTAGACTGTAGGTAATTTTTTCTTTTTTTATTTTTCTGAATTTAGCAATGCTTCTATTGAGTGGGGACAAATAGGATCAATAAGTTTTTTAATGGCTCTCGCTAGATTTCTAATTTCGAGTTGCGCTCCTTCATGATCGCGCAATTTTATAAAATGTACCGTCGCTTCTAATGAGGCTGTCCATACAAGAGCATTCTTAAAACTGATGGGCATAATCATACGAGCTTGCTCTTTACAAACTCCAAGTTCTAATAATTTTTTATAAGAAGAAAAGCCATGTTCTATTGCATTCATATAAATAGCACGAGCTTCATCATTCGATTCTACAAGCTCACCTTCTTGGGAAGCTTGCTTGTTACTTTTGTGTTGTTTACGAAATTCAGATGGAATATGAAATTCAGGATCAAACTCAACATATCTCCCAGATACTTCATTCCAAGTTGTAGCTGCTTCTTTAAATTCACCGCTAGTATAAGCACAGCCAACCTGATGTTTATATAACTGTCTGCATACAACTTCAGAGACGCCTTCCAAAGTAAAGGTAAATACGACATGACGAAAAGGACTCATGTGCTTATGAGCAGCAAGATATTTAATGAGTTTAACATCTTTCTCATCCATTTCAGTTTTTCTTTTTCCAAAACTAACGCGCGCTGCATTTACAACAGAAAGATCGCTACCCATAAAATCCGATAATGTTACCTTACCATCGTCCACTTCAATTGCTGTTCCAATAAGTTCTTTAGTCATTTGAATATTCTCCTAATGTGGCAAGATAGAAAGATCTTGCTTAGTAGAAAAAAGTGCAGGATTTTAGCCAAAAAAGCAACATCTCAAATAATTGATTAATAGTAGAGCAATCCAATAAACTCAAACTAGGGAATCCAAAAAAATTCTTTTCTTTAAAGGAAGAAAACTGGTGGAAAAAGCCATGTTTAACGAGATGTCAAGTTATGAAAACTTAAAATCAAATCTTGAAAACAGATTTGATTTATCACCTTTAAAATCTGAATTTTTATTATTTTGGCAAAAATGGAGTCATCTCCATATTCAACTCTTTTCAGAACTTCAATTAGGTGTTTATAAAACATTTATGAGCCCCAAAGATTTAGAGCTCATTACCCAAAAATTTATGAAAAAAAGACTTGGTATCATTTCTGCTTTTAGTCAGAGAATGAAAAATCATCCTGAGTTTAAAAATGAAATTACTTTATTTAGAAATGTAATAAATGAACATGATGAAAACTTTAAAACAATATTAAAACAAATTTTAAGTAAACTATTAACAGAACTAAATAGATTACAATCAATTCGTAAAGTAACAAATGCATATAAAAATAATCAATTTTCTTTGGGAGGATAATTCCAAATGACAAAATGTAGCTCCCTTGAAAGCATTATAAATGATTCAAAAAAATCAAATTTTTCAAATTTTCTTTCATTTATAGAAGGAGATGTTGGAAAGTCTTTGTCAAATATACAAGAAAGACATGCTTCTCATGTCTTAAAAAAATCTAAAAAAATTGCTTTTATTGCGCCACAACTTCCACATCCTTGTGAACTAGAAATATGGAATTATTGTGTCAATAAACTAGGATTAGAAGGCGCTTTATATACCCATATAAGTGAAGAAAAAACATTTATTCAATTTGCAAAGCTTTTAAATAATTCAAATACGACACTTTATTTAACTTGTTATACACTAGACTCCATGAATGAAAATAAAACATTTTTATCTGGATTAGAAAAAGAGCTTGAAGATTATTCTTTAATTGTATCTTTAGGAGAAAACTCCTTAGCAAGTTACCAAGCATCAAAAGTCAAAAGAAACAATTTCTCTCGTCTTATTATTTGGCAAAATGCACCAAGACCTCCTCATGCTAATTTAGGAGCAAGATCTCCAAATGGCTCACCGTTACCTAACATAGCAAGGGAACGTACAGTTCGAAAAGAAGTTTTAAAAAATGCAGATCTTATTTTATGTTTTGATAAAGATGGAGCAACTTGGTCCTATCTTGAAGATGTAAGTTCACAAAGAATTCGTCGCGTTTCACGTGGTTTGAATTCTCAAAGATACTCAGCAGAAATTTCTACTTTTCGGAGAATCGAATTAAGAGCTTCTTTAGGACTTCCCGAGTCTGATTTTATATTTTTCCATTTAGGACCACTTGAAATTGAGTCTGGTGCTCTTGATTCCGTATTTGCTTTTAAAAACTTGTTACAAAGCAATCCCACATTTCAAGGAAGAGCAAGGCTTTGTTTTTGCGGAACAGGCTCAGCGGCGGCGGATATAAGACAAAGTGTTGTAGAATTAGACATTGATGACCATGTGTATTTTTTAAATCCAAACGGAGACGGTCTAAAAGAGATACCAGGAAATCAATTTTCCTGTATTATATCTGTTTGCGATGCTGTAATTCATGGCTCTATTGCTCCCGTAAACGGAAATGCACTTAAATTTTTAGATAGCACCTACGATGTCATGTGCGCCCTTTCTTCAGATATTATTATTATCTCCAATGGGAATAATTGGATTGGAGAATGGGTAAGCCGGTTTTATAAAACGTTTTCTTCAGGAAGCATTCATAGTTTAGCTAGACTCATGCAGGAAACGATTGAAAAACAAGACAAAGTAACAAATGTTAAACATGCTATTAAAAAAGCAATTGCTAATGAATTTCCTTTTGAAAAAATTTCTAATGAAATATCTGAAATTTTTAAATCACTTATTGTTGTTACACCTGCCATTGATACTGAAAATACTTCAAAAATAATAAATCAAATTGAAGAAATGGTTGTTGCAAAACAATATATTGATGCCATTAATTTAATTTCTCAAGCTTTTCAAAAAAACAATCTTTCTGTTGTTCAGCAAGGAAATTTATTTAGATTAATTGGTGATTGTTTTACTAAACTTGGTGACTTAGATAATGGAGTTTCAAATTATACAAAGGCACTTGAACTCGATCCATACTGTGCAAAATGTTTTATTGGACTAGGAACAGTTGCATTACAAAGAAATAATTACAATGTTGCTGTGCCTCAATTTCAAAAAGCAATTAGTTTAGCTCCAAACGATGACATGGCGAGTCTTGGTCTTGGCTTAGCATTTGAAGGTTTAAATGAGTTGAAAGAAGCTCTTTCTTGGACAATACGTGCTTGTCATTTAAAAGCAGACAATACGGTCGCCATTTTCAATTTAGTAAAGCTTTCTTTTGAAATGGAAGAGTATGCTGATGCAGAAAGAGTTTTAATACGTTATTTAGGACTCCATCCTCATGATGTAAATATGATTTATACTCTTGGCACTATAGCTTTTAAAACAGGAAAAGTAGATATAGCGCTTCAATTAATGGAAAATATATTATCACTTGATCCAATGAATAGCAGAGCTCATAGCCTAATGAATCAAATACAAAGACAAGATTTACAAAAGAGACCAGCTTAAAAAGTTAACATGCATTGTTAAAGTTCAAGATTTTGGAGGTAAAAATAATGGCTGATGTAAGGGTAAATGGCAAAAGAGTTCCCCCATTACAAAGTGTGGATACTTTATCAATATTAGTTAATAAATTAGAAGCTATCGCACAAAAAAACAATAGTGCTTTGACTTCCATATGTATAAATAATAGTAATATTGATATTGATAATCCAGAATATCTTCGATTAAAGCTTGAAAATGAAGACACCATAGATGTAAAGTTAGATACCCCAGAACAACTTTCTTATGAAAGCCTTCAAGTTGCCCTTGATATGGCTGGACTTCTTGTATTTGATTTAAAAGTTGTAACTTTAAAACTTTGGGATTCTGGAAAAAATTATGAAAAAAGCCTAGAAACGCTTCTTAATGACTGTAATTTATTTTTATCATTAGGGGCAAGACCCATATATTTATTAAATAAAGACCCTGAAAATTTAGAGCCAGATGCTCAAGTTTTTCTAAGACAACTTGATACTATCGCTTATCATGTTGAAGATGCTACGTTACTTGCAGTACATGAGCATGCAAAAGAAGCTTGTTATGTCCTTGTGGGAATGGTTAAACCTGCTATAGAACGCTGGATTGGATTAAGTGCCAAATTCGCTCAAATACTTGATATTAATACAGTAACAAACAATCTAGTTATTTCTTAACATAATAAAATTCATCGCAACAAATAATATAAATAAACTCTTGCCTATAAAATTCATTTGATATATCAAAAAAACACTGTTACGTTACCTTTTATCTTAAGGGAATGTAATAAGAATAATCGTGTTTTCTGTAAGGAGTCCTCTATAATGGCAAATAAAGAAAGAATCGACAAACAACATCGCTATCCTTGGGCAGTTATTGAAACTGCTGTTCAATTCTATTTTCAACAAAACATGACTTTCCGTTCTGTTTCTGAAAAAATGTCTACACACGGCGTAGAAGTTTCTCATAAAACTGTTTACGAATGGGTTCAAAAATTCGGTGATAATGTTGATAAAAAATCACGCAAACGTATTCCTAGCTACGAAGTAGAAGAGTCTTACATTAAATGTAACGGCGACTGGAAATACATGTACCGCGCTCGTGATCGCCAAGATTCTACTTTAAGCATTTGCATGCGCGATAAAAAGAATTTAACTTCTGCAAAGTCTTTCTTTAAAAAATCTTTAGAAAGCAACTAATTAAATATTTTAAAAATATTTTAGTTAAATTTATAATCCTCTCCTTTCTGGCGAGGATTTTTTTTATTCTTTTATATCAATATTTTACAAATCAAGATCCATAAACTTGACTTCTATTTAAATTTAGATTAATTCTAAATTAAGCATTAGTATATCTTTTGCTTCTTATAAAATAAGAGTCCTAGGTTTTTAATGAATTGAACTCATCTCAATTTTTAGAGGTTTTTTTATGTCACGTTTTCTTGGTGTTTCAGAATCCTTTCCAACCTTTTCTGTTCCTTCCGTAGTTTCATTAGAAAAAGGAAAAGAGTTCACAACAATTGATAATGAAAAAATAAAAGGAAGATGGTCCGTATTCTTTTTTTGGCCTATGGATTTTACTTTTGTTTGCCCTACCGAAATAGCTGAATTTAATAAATCTTATAAACAATTTTTAGATCGTGAAACCGACCTCTATGGAGCAAGTACAGACAGTCAATATGTCCACTTAGCTTGGAGACAAAACCATGAGGACTTAAAGGGTCTTTTATTTCCTATGCTCGCTGATAATAAAAAAGAATTAAGCGAAGCGTTAGGCATTCTGCATCCAACTGAAAAAGTACCCTTTAGAGCAACTTACATAGTAGATCCCGAAGGAATAATCCGTTGGGTAAGCGTGAACGATTTATCTGTTGGACGCAACGTGAAAGAAGTTTTACGTACACTTGATGCTTTACAAACAGACGAATTGTGTCCATGTAATTGGGAAAAAGGACAATCTACTATTAAGTAACAATTAAAATGCCACTTTATTCTGTGGCATTTTCTAAAATTTATCCATAGGAAATTAAAATGGAAACCCAAAATTTGTTAAATTCTTTTATAGAAAAATATACCGAAAGACTAGATGGATTAGCAGTTAAAGATCTAAAACTAAATTTTGAAAAAGTAACAACTTCAGGACAACTTGACATAGAAGAGTTATCTTTGTTAATTATATCACTTGGAAAAATGCTTGAATTTGAAGGGCTAATGATTGTAGGTATTGAAAATGCAAGAGCTAATCAAATTCCAGATACTCTAATCAATGAAGCTTTGCAAATTCCAGCTATTATGGGAATGTTAAATACATATTATAAGTTCAGATTTTTCTCTGAAAAAAATGATTCTAACGCTTCTTCAGAATATGGTTCTCCTGGATTAAGAATGAATGCACTTGCGAAACCATTAATGGGCAAAGAAAAGTTTGAAATCATTTCACTTGCTATTAGTATTTTAAATAGCTGTGAAAAATGCGTAATTTCACATGAAAAAGCGGTGCTTGATTTGGGTGTATCAAGAAATAAAATTCATGATGTTATGAAGCTAACAGCAATTGTAAAAGGACTAAGCTCTTTTTAAAAATCTTCTTTTTTATTCATTTTTTTTATAGTAAAGTGGTGAAAAATATGAAAATAAAAATATATAATAAGGAATAACTTAAAAAAGTGACACTAGACACACATTCCTTTATAAATATCATATTAATAGGCACCACAGTTACTTTTTTAGCTTCTTGTTTTGGAGCTTTGCCCATTTTTTTTCTTAAAAATATTTCTACTAAAACAAGAGATATTTTAATGGGTATTAGCGCTGGCGTTATGCTTGGCGCTGTTTGTTTTTCACTTATAAATCCTGCCATTTCATTAGCTGAAATCAAATATACAAATAAATTAACAGTTGCAAGTTACATTGCTTTATTTGTTTTTTTAGGCAGCTTTGGAATAAGTTACCTTAATAAAAAAATCCCACACGAACATTTTTTAAAAGGAAAAGAAGGCGGCGAAAGTAAAGCTTTAAAGCGAATTTGGTTATTTATTTTAGCAATCACAATTCATAATTTCCCTGAAGGTCTTGCTGTCGGAGTTGGATTAGGAAGTGGCGAAGTAAAAATCGCTTTGCCAATAATTATTGGTATTGCTCTTCAAGATATTCCAGAAGGACTTGTTGTTGCTTTATCTTTAAAAGCTTATGGATATTCAAATAAATATGCAATTAATGCCACCTTAATCGCAGGACTTGCTGAATCTTTTGGAGCTCTTTTAGGCTGTCTAGCAACAACAATTTCAAACTCATTGCTTCCTGCAGGTTTGGCTCTTTCCGCAGGAGCCATGCTATATGTGATATGTGGAGAAATGATCCCAGAACTACATCGATCAGGTAATGAATCCAAAGCAACAACAGGATTTATTTTTGGTTTTATTTTAATGCTTTTTTTAGATGTGGGCTTAAGTTGGTAACCCCCTTTATCTCTTTAAAATTTATCTATTTTTAATAATTGTACTTGTATAAGGGAATATTTTTTTCTAAGAGAAACTGACCGTGTGAACAGACATAAATAACCGGAGGTTTGCATCATGATTGAACGTTATTCCCGCCCAGAAATGAAAGCTATCTGGTCCGAAGATGCCAAATATGCATCTTGGGCTGAAGTTGAAAAAGCTCACCTCTCTGCTCTTGTCGACTCAGGTGAAGCTCCTATTGAGGTTTTAAGCGTATTTGACGCTGCTTTAATTAGCAAAAAACCCTCTGACTTTCTTAATAGAGAGCAGGAAACAGGCCATGACGTTATTGCTTTTGTATCTGAAGTTGGTGACGCTATGGGAGACAAAGGACATTATCTGCATAAAGGACTGACTAGTTCCGATGTTCTTGACACAAGCCTTTCCCTCCGCACACGAAAATCCCTTCAAATTATTTCAAATACCCTTCAAAAACTTAGAGAAAATTTAACAGCTCAAGCATTTCAACATGTAAGTACTGTTTGTATTGGCCGCACGCATGGAATTCATGCTGAACCAATGAGTTTTGGCCAAGTACTTTCTAGTCATTTTGCTGAATTTCAAAGAGCGCATCTCGAAATTTTAGAAGCTCAAAAATTAATGTCTTTTGGAAAACTTTCTGGAGCTGTAGGAACTTATTCTCAATTAAGTCCAAAGTTTGAAATGGCTGTATTAAATAAATTAGAATTAGAGCCAGAACTTGTTGCCACCCAAGTTATTCCAAGAGATCGTCTTGTTGCCGTTGCAAGCGCCATTTTAGCTGCAACCAACGCTGTCGATCGTTTTGCCACAAATGTTCGCCATTGGGCGCGCACTGAACTTGGTGAAGTTTTAGAGCCTTTTGGAAAAAAACAAAAAGGCAGCTCAGCAATGCCACACAAAAAAAATCCTATTCTTGCCGAAAATCTTTGTGGTTTAGCACGTACGATTCGTGGTTTTGCAGGAATGTTATCAGAAAACGTAGCACTATGGCATGAAAGAGATATTTCACACAGCAGTGTAGAACGTATGGCTCTTCCCGATATTTTCGTTACTGCAGATTTTATGATCTCACGTTGCGCTTCCTTGATAGAAGGCATGCAAATTCGCCCTGAAGCTATGAATGCGACTCTTTGGAGAACAGGTGGATTGTGGGCTAGCCAAAGTGTTTTAACTGCTCTCGTATCAAGCGGAATGAATCGCACAGAGGCCTATGAACTTGTTCAATCAATAGCGTTAAATATTTCTGCAAAAGTATCTACATCTGGAGTTGCCCAAAAACAATTTTTAGATGATCTTCTTGCAAATAAAAAAGTTTGTGAAATTGTAGGAAGCAAAACAATTTCTGCTCTTTTTGAAACAGATCGTTACATTAGTTCCGCTCCTGTTACATTTAAACGAGTTTTTGGTATCACTCCTGAAGAATTCAACCGTAAAAAAACAGAGCAAGTGAATCAAAAAGTCCCTGCACTTCAAAAAGTAATTAAAGTAACAGTTGAACTTCTCCCAGATGTGCTTGACACCGAGGCAAAAACAATTGCAAACGATATGAAGCTCTCTGGCAATGCCGTGATCAGCTTGCGTCAACAAAAGTCCTTCTTTATTCGCATGGCTGGTGACGCATCCCCAGAAAACATAAATAAATATGCTTGTGAGGTTTTGCATAATCCTGTTATCGAGCAGTATAAGGTTGAGGTCGTCCAATGAAGAAAAAAACCTTAATACCGGTTTTTCCTGGAACTAATTGTGAAAAAGAATCTTTGTTATGGATTTCAAATAACTTAGACACTGAAGCTGAATTTCTTGATTTAGAAAAGCATTCTACGCTTACAGCGAATGAAATTGATGCTATTTTTATTCCAGGTGGATTTAGCTACGGAGATTATTTAAGAGCGGGAGCTATTGCTTCTCGTACAAAAGAAATGGCATTCATAAAAGAAAAATCCAAAGAAAATATTCCCATTTTAGGAATATGTAATGGTTTTCAAATTTTATGTGAAACAGGCCTTCTTCCTGGTGCCTTAATAAAAAATATTACTCGTCAACATCACCATTTTCCTGTTTCTATTAAAATTGATCCTAGTTTTTTAGACTCAAATAATGCTGAGAATAAATGTGTTTGGATTCCAAAATTTAATTCAATAAACTTAGAAAAAGTAAAAAAAACGTTTTCTAACGAATTTTTAATTCCAATGTCTTGTGGAATGGGAAATTGGCTTCCGCCTCTTAACGAAACAGACAAAATAAATGCAGAAAAAAATGCGGTTGTTTACTACAATCACAATGAAAACGGAAGCTATAAATCTATTGCAGGAATTACAAACGAATCAGGAACTATTTTTGGTATGATGCCGCATCCCGAACGCGCTTCAGATAGTTTTGTGGGTGGTACGGAAGGACTTCTTTTCTTACTTGGGATTTCCCAATCCAGAAAAATCAAAATAAAAGCCGGTAGTCCACTAGAAAAATTTTCTGAAAATATAAACAGGGGAGTGAGCTAAGATGTTTGATACATCCCTCATAACAAAAGAGTTTTTAACACAAGCAATTCAATTCGGTTTAAATGAAGAAGAATTAAAG
Organism: Silvanigrella paludirubra; assembly: GCF_009208775.1. NCBI lineage: Bacteria > Pseudomonadati > Bdellovibrionota > Oligoflexia > Silvanigrellales > Silvanigrellaceae > Silvanigrella > Silvanigrella paludirubra. Next base: position 25,114 of record NZ_WFLM01000006.1, read on the forward strand.
ACGTTTTGCAAGCAACTTGGCAGATTGCCCTCTTCCGAAGAACTCGCCGTATGCGGCGCCCTTTGGAGTGAACATTGCTCATACAAATCATCACGAGTTCATTTAAAACGTTTTCACACAGAAGAGCCTTGGGTTATTCAAGGACCTGGTGAAAATGCAGGTGTTGTAGCTATTAATAAAAATTATGGCATTGCTTTTAAAATGGAATCACATAATCACCCAAGTTATTTGGAACCTTATCAAGGTGCTGCAACTGGAGTTGGTGGTATTTTAAGAGATATTTTTTGTATGGGTGCTTATCCAATCGCAAGTTTAAATTGCTTGCGTTTTGGAGAAGGAACTTGGAATGCAAGACTCATTCGTGACACTGTTCGTGGAATAGGAGATTACGGAAATTCCGTAGGCGTTCCAACCGTAACAGGTGATATCAGTTTTCATCATAATTATAGCAAAAATATATTAGTAAATGCTTTTAATGCTGGAATTATACATAAAGACAAAATATTTAGAGGAATTCTTTCTGAAGCAAGTGAAGAGCAAATTGTTCCACTTAAAAAGAAAGCGGAACAAGTTCTGCCTAAAATTAAAGTAACAAATGAAGTAACACCAGAACTAAACGAAATTCTTTTTCCAGAAAAAGAAAATGTTCTTATATATTTTGGTTCTGCTACAGGTAGAGACGGCGTTCATGGAGCAACCATGAGTAGCTCTGAATTTTCAGGAACAGGTGCCGCATTAAAGCCTACAGTTCAAGTTGGTGATCCTTTCGCTGAAAAAGTACTTCTTGAAGCCACATTATCATTAATTGAAAAAAAATTAACGGTTGGTTTACAAGATATGGGAGCAGCTGGATTAACATCAAGCTCTGTTGAAATGGCGGGTCGTTCTGGGTGCGGTGTTGCCATTGATTTAAATAAAGTTCCACAAAGAGCAAGCAATATGCAAGCCTGGGAAATTTTATTAAGTGAATCACAAGAGCGTATGTTATGTGCTGTTTCACCAAATAATATAGATGCCGTTTTAAATGAACTTGAAAAATTTAATATTTCATATGCTGTAGTTGGTAAAGTAAATTATACAGGATTATTTACTTGTATTTTTGATAACAAAATAGTCACAGCAACACCAGTATCTATTTTAGTAGAAGATATTCCAAGATACGAATGGCCAATTCAAAATAAAGAAGAATATTTAAATAATCATAAAGTCATTAAAAACGAAACATGTGAAAATTCTTGGGATGGAGAAACTCATTCAAAAAATCTTTCACTATCTTTAAATGCAGAAAACAAAGAAGCTCACAAAGATATTTTATCAAATTTAAATTTAGAAAATTTTATTGAAAAATATCCTAAATTAATTTCAAAACTCTATTCTCATCCTACAAATGCAAGTAGATCACCTGTATATCATAATTATTGTTCTACCGTTCAAGGTAACACAATTGCAGCAGTAGGTTCTTTACAATCCGCATCCGCTGGTGTTGTTCGTTTACCAGAATATGCTCAAGAAGTAGATTCTCAAGGTAACAAAACAAAAACGGGAGCAGCTATTGCAGGTGGGTGTGAAGAACGTTGGGTAGAATTAAACCCCTTTGATGGTTCTGGATTATCTGCCTTAAAAATTGCTCGAAAAGTTATTGCATCGGGAGCTGTTCCTTTAGCTATGACAGATTGCCTAAACTTTGGTAGTCCACGCTCTCCCGAAGTCATGCGCCAAATTTCCGATGCAGTTGATGGAATTAATATTGTAGCGAAGCAACTACATATTCCTATAGTAAGTGGAAATGTAAGTTTAAATAACCAAACTTCAGGCCGCCCTATTCCTCCAACTCCCATGCTTGGCATAGTAGGAAGAGTAGATGACTTCAGTAAAGTACCATTAGACTCCTTACCTCATCGCTTTTTTGAAAAATCCAATGAGAAATCTGTGTTTCTTTATCATATTTCCATTAAAGATGCTTTTGAAAATTCAAGCTATGAAGCATCTCAAACTGCTTGGTTACTTGGTGGTGAGAACTCCAATTGTCCAAAACTTGTTTTGACAAATGAAAAAGAATTATGGCAATGTATTTTAAATACAATCCAAAAATTAAGTCCTAAAATTACAGTGCCTGTTGGACACGGTGGCTTAATTGGTTCTTTAATTTCACTATCCTTAAAATCAAAAAGTTCTTTAGATCTTTCAAGCCAAATTTGGAAAACTTCTACAAAAACACTTTTTGCTGAAGGTAACATGGGTTTTATAGTTGGCTTTGATTCCAAAGAAAAAGCAGATATTTTCATGAATCAAGAATTTTTAAACTTGAATGTAAATAAAATTGCGGAACTCAAACATAAAGACTCTGAAATTTCAATGCCTTTATTTAATTTTGACAATGTATACGCTAAATATTCTCAGTCTTTAAAACAATATTTTGAAACGTTATCTTGTGCAGATAAGGAAACAATCTAATGTGCGGAGTTTTTGGAGTTACTAACGCAGAAAATGCTTCAAAAATTGCTTATCTTGGCCTCTTTGCTCTTCAGCATCGTGGCCAAGAGAGTGCAGGGATTTCAACTACAAATGAAAAAATTATAAATACACACAGAAATACGGGTCTTGTTTTTGATGTTTTTAAAGAGAATGATCTTTCAAAACTAGAAGGAAATAATGCCATAGGCCATGTTCGTTACAGCACTGCTGGTGGTAATATTGGCGCTAACGTGCAACCCATTACGGCTCGTATTGGTGGAATACCTGTTTCTTTATCCCATAATGGTAACATTGTTAATTCCGAAGAAATTCGTACTTTCCTTGAAAACTCAGGTGCTATATTACAGGCGACGGCAGATACCGAACTTATTCTACACATTATGGCACGAAGTAACAAAACTACTTTTATTGAAAAATTAAAACATTCTTTTGAAGAATTATCTGGTGCTTTTTCATTATTAGTATTAACGCCAACTCATCTATATGCCGTTGTTGATGCTTGTGGTTATCGTCCTCTCTCCTTAGGCAAAATGAAAAACGAAAATGGCATTCCAAGTTGGGTATTATCTAGCGAAACTTGTGCAATGGATTTAGTTGGAGCTGAGTTTGTTCGAGATATTGCTCCTGGAGAAATTTTGTCAATTGAATTAGCTACTGGATTAACACAAAGTAACATTTTTAATTTAACTGAATTTCAAAATAGAAAATTACAACATTCAAAGTGCATTTTTGAACATGTTTATTTTTCAAGACCAGATAGCCTTGTTTGGAATATATTAGCAAACGATGCTCGTTTTGCGATGGGTGAAGAACTTTCAAAAAATAATCCTGTCGATGCCGACATGGTAATTGCAGTCCCTGATAGTGGCGTTCCTATGGCAATGGGTTACGCAAAAGCATCTGGAATTCCTTATCGTATTGGATTAATTCGAAATCACTACGTTGGACGAACTTTTATTGAACCCACTCAAAACGTACGTAATTTTAAAGTAAGACTTAAATTAAATCCTGTAAGAGAAACCGTAAAAGGGAAACGTATCATAGTTATTGATGACAGTATTGTTAGAGGAACTACTTCTCGTAAAATTATTGAACTCCTTCGTGAAGCAGGAGCTAAAGAAGTTCATATGAGAATTGCTTCCCCTCCTGTTAAATATCCATGTTATTACGGAATAGATACGCCAAAACGTAAAGAACTTTTAGCACAAGTAATGACTTCTCTTGAAATGAATGAATATTTAAAATCAAATACATTAGAATTTTTGTCTGAAAACCAGTTACTCAATGTAATGCAAAGCTTTCAAACTTCCTCTTTAAAAAAGAATGAAGAATCTTTAAATGGAGGCTGGTGTACGGCATGTTTTTCTGGAAACTACCAAGATGAAATCGCCCAAAAAAAAGGTTGTATTGAAAAACTAGGAGCAATTTAAATGAGTCCTAAAAATTTAGTCAGCATTATCATGGGAAGCCATTCTGATTATGAAACCTTAAAACATGCAGAAGAAATTTTAATCGAATTTCAAATTCCCTATGAAATTCAAGTTATCAGTGCACATAGAACTCCAGAACTCATGTTTGATTTTGCAAAGTCAGCATCAAAAAAAGGAATTCAAGTTATCATTGCAGGAGCTGGTGGGGCTGCTCATTTGCCTGGAATGGTAAGCGCATTAACAACTCTCCCTGTATTAGCGGTTCCTGTTCAATCAAAATCATTAAATGGATTAGACAGTTTACTTTCCATTGTGCAAATGCCTGGAGGCATTCCAACCGCAACCTTTGCTATTGGAAATGCAGGCGCAACAAACGCTGCTTTATTTGCAATTCAAATTATTTCTTTGCATGATAAAAATTTAGCGCAAAAACTAGTCCAATGGCGGAAAAATAGAGCGGACAAAGCTCTTGATGGAAATGAAATTGTCCAGGAAAAATATTTAAAATCTCTTAAAAAACAAGGAAAAAAAGAGGTATGAAAACGATTGGAATTTTAGGAGGTGGTCAGTTAGGAGGGATGCTCTCTGAATCCCTTTTAAAATATGGAGCCAAAGTTGCTTTTTATGATCCTGAACCAACTTCTCCTTCATTTCATCGATCCCCTCTTCATTTTCAGGGCTCATGGAACGATTTTGAAAAGTTGAAAGAGTTTTTTTCTCTATGTGACTTAATTACTTATGAATTTGAAAATGTTTCTACTGAACTTCTGGAATCCCTAGTTAAGGTAACAGGAAAAAAAATATATCCTTCCGCAAGTGTTTTAGCCGTTACTCAAAATAGATTTTATGAAAAAACATTTTTAAAAGAAAATAACATTCCTGTTTGTCAATTTGCATTTGCAAAATCATATGAAGATTTAATTCAAATTCTACCTACTTTTCCAAAACCATTTATTATTAAAACATCTACAGGTGGCTATGATGGAAAGGGACAATGGAGCATAGAAAATGAAATTGATATCAGTAATTTTATAACAGATTTTACGAAAGATAAATTTGTTGAAGTTATCGTTGAAGAAAAAATAGCAATTGAATATGAAGCTAGTTGTATTGTAGCCCGTAATCAGGAGGGAGACTCGCTCTGTTTTCCTATTTTTGATAACGTTCATAAAGATCATATTCTTTATAACACTACAATTCCATCAATGTTAAATAAAAATATTCAAAATAAACTCAAAGAAATTGCAAAAAATTGTGCAAATAAATTAAATATAGTTGGACTTTTAACCACCGAATTTTTTATAACAAAACAAAAAAATAAAAATAATTCTCAAAATGAGACTGATGGTTTTTCTATTTTTGTAAATGAATTTGCACCAAGACCTCATAATTCGGGACATATATCTAGAAATGCTTGTGATATTAGTCAATACGATGCTCATGCAAGAGCCTTATTGGATCTTCCTTTACATGAACCAAAATTAAATCCTGGATTTTACTGTATGGGAAATTTATTAGGCAATATCTGGTTTGCCCAAGGTAACAAAGATAATTTAAATTTATCCTGTTGGAAAAATCATCCAGAAATTATTGATGTATATTTATATGGAAAAGAAGAGGCAAAATTAAACCGTAAAATGGGGCATTTTATTTCTTATTCAAATAAAAGCCAAGAACACATAAATGCTGCTGAAAGATTTAGGAAGGATTTAAATGAAAAACAATCATAACGTAAAACTTTGTCTTGGAGTTGATCCCAATCCCACGAATAAAGATTTTGAATCTTTTCGTGAATCTGTTTACAAGCATATGGAAATTCTTGAATTTTGTTCTGGAAATTTAAAAGACAGCATTATGAAGCCACAATTGGCTTTTTTTCTTTCTTACGGAAGTAAAGGTTTACTTTTACTTGAAGAACTTGTTGCCCGTTTTCAAAAACAATACACTATAATTTTAGATGCAAAATTTAATGATATCTCAACATCTCTAAAAGCCTACCTCGATTTTGTTTTCCATTCCATTGGTGCTCATGGTATTACAATAAGCCCATTTTTAGGCGAAAAATCAATTCAAATGTCTATTGAAGAATGTGCAAAACATGTAGGTAAAAAAGGGCGTGTTTATGTACTTTGTGCGACAAGCGAGTCTAGCACAAATCATCTTTCTTTTATTCAAGACAATTGGAAAAAGACACTTTTAGCTTGCTGCGAAATTCGAAACGAAGTTTTTCAAGGAGAAACTTCGTTTCAAAAATTAACGGGTGTTGTTGTAGCGGCAAATAGGGAAAATATTTTATTTTCAAATGAAATAAAAGAAAGTCATTTATCTATATTATCTCCAGGAATTGGCGCTCAAAATGCGGACTGGAATGTAATTCAAAAATGCAAAAATCATCCTAATGAAATTATTTTTCCATTTAGTAGAGCTATTTTTTCAGGCGGTGAAATACCAATAGAACAAATGAATGAAAATTTAATAAACATTCAAAAATATTTTTAAGGATTCCTTTATGACATCCATTACAAAAATCTATATCGGAAAAGTCAGAAATAGCGTTTCTTTAAATAATGAAACAAGAATTATCGAAACTAGCAATCGTATCTCTGCTTTTGATTATATTTTTCCTTTTCAAATTGAAAAAAAAGCTGAAATTCTTCAAGCAATCTCGGTTTGGTACTTTAATAAAACATCACATATTATTGAAAATAATTTAATTGGCTGTCTTGATGAAACACATGTTTTAGTTAAAGAAGCAAAAGTTTTTCCTGTAGAAATTATAGTTAGATCTTATCTTACCGGAAGCCTTTGGCGCTTGTATCAAGAAAAAGGTGCTGCTGGTGTATTTACAGAATATGGAATTAATCTTCCAGAAAACATGACTCAAAATCAAAAATTTAGCAAACCTATTATTACACCATCTACAAAAGCAGAAACTGGTCATGATCTCCCTATTTCTTGTGAAAAAGCATCTGAAATAATAGGAAAGGAAAACTGGAATTTAGTAGAAAAAAAAGCAATTGAACTTTTTCTTTTTGGTGAACAAGAAGCTTTAAACAGAGGCCTCATTTTAGTAGACACAAAATATGAAATGGGTTTATACCAAAACCGCATTATTTTAGTTGACGAAGTTCACACTCCCGATTCTTCTCGCTATTGGATTGCAAGTGGATTAAATTTATTAGCACCAAAACAAATGTCTAAAGAATTCTTACGAGAAGAATTAATTAAAATAATTGGAAAACCAGAAGAATATAAAGAAAACCCAGCTAATCACCCCTACTTTAAAGACACAAAGGTAACAGCGGAATTATCCCAAAAAATTTCTCAGAGATATAATGAAATGTTTCAAACCTTTGTAGGGGAAAAACAACCCAAAGAAATTTGTGATACAAATCTTGTTCCTTGGCCAATTTCAAAAGAACTTTTTAAAGAAACAATAAATTCTGCTACCATGCCAGAAAACATTCTTGTTATTGGAAACGGGGGACGTGATTTTACGATTTACTCCTCCTTTTCAAAACTACCTGAAGTAAATACTGTTTTCTGTGCTGCAGGAAAAAGAAATTGGCATTCTGCAAAATACGCTGAATGCCCAACAACACAGGTTCAAGAAATTGCAAAATTTGCTAAAGAAAATAAAGTAGGACTTGTTATTGCAGGGCCTGAAAATCCTATTGCACAAGGAATTGAAGAATATTGTTCACAAAATCATATTCCGGTTTTAGCTCCTTCTTTAAATTGTGCATCCTTAGAAGCTAGTAAAATTATTTGTAAAGAAGTTATAAAATCAGCTGGTGTTCAAACTGCAAAATCTGAAATTATAAACTGGAATCAATTAAAAATAAAACTAAATCATTATCTTGAAATAGGAAATTCAAATGAATTTTCGTTACCTTGTGTGCTAAAATATGATAGTTTAGCTGCAGGAAAAGGTGTATTTGTTTTATTTAAAAAAGAAGATGTTATAGAAGCAATAAAATCCATAGAACAAAATTTACAAGAATGGGAAAAACTAGCTTCACAAATCAAAGCTGTTACTTATAGCAAAACACAAAAAGAACCTTGTTTCCTTATTGAAGAAACACTTTCAGGTGAAGAAATATCAGTAATTGCTTTATGTAATGGAGAAAATTATCGCTTATTACCCATTGCCCGTGATTATAAAAGACGAAATGATGGCCAAACAGGTCCTAATACAGGCGGAATGGGGACCGTTTCACCTGTTCAATTAAATGAAAATTTAATGACTCAAATTAAAGAAACTTTTAGTAAAACTTTAAAAGAATTAACTAAACGAAATACTCCTTATTATGGCTTTCTTTTTGCAGGTTTTATGGTAGATAGTTCAAATAAAGCATGGCTACTCGAGTATAATTGTCGTTTGGGAGACCCTGAAACTCAAGTGTTGCTTCCAGGTTTACAGAGAGATTTCTATATTGAAGTTTTAAGAACAGCCAAAAAACTTCCTTTTTTATTTCCTGAAAAATCACAGACACCATTTGATCATGATAATTTAAAAAGAATTTTTGTTGTAGGCGCTTCTCCTGAATATCCTGAATCAAATGTACAACGCAGAGAAATTATAGTACCAAATGAAAGTATTTTTATTTCTTCAAATTGCTATTATCTGCCTACTGCCATAGAACCAGATAATACGACCACGGGAGGAAGAGCCTTTGGCGTTTTATCTACCGCAACAAATTTTAAACAAGCAAGAGAAAACGTATATAAATCGATCGAAAAGATAAATTTTAAAGATAGCAATGGAAACCTTATAAAACCTCACTTCCGCACTGATATTGCGAAAGAATTATGTTAACTTAATCATAATTAACTTTTTATTAGTGAGTTGCACAAATGATTGTTGTTTTAGCAAGTGGTTCCGGAACAAATTTTGAAGCGATTGCAAATGCTTTTCCAGATAAAGTAAAAGCATTAGTTTGTAACGTAGAAAATGCAAAAGTAATTCATAAAGCTCAATCGAAAAATATTTCAACATTTATAGTTCCACATAAAAACTATACAAATAGATCAGAACATGAAATAGCTTTATTACAAACAATTCAACATTTAAATGATATTAAAGTGATTGTGCTTGCAGGTTATATGCGTGTTTTAACTCCTACTTTTTTTGAAGAAGTTTCTAAAATAAAATCAAAACCTGTTTTAATCAATTTGCATCCAGCTCCTCTTGATTTATACAAAGGTGCTCATGCTTATGAATATGCAATTACAAATAAAGTAACAGAATGGGGACTTTCTGTTCATGAGGTTATTCCCGAATTAGATTCTGGAAAACTTTTAAACTATGTTTCCTTTCCCGTGTTCCCTTATGAATCCGAAGAACAATTAAAAGATCGAGTAAGACCTTTAGAGCATAAAATTTTAATAGAAACCCTTAATAAAATTCTTTTTTGGAGATAACATCCTTATGTCAAGCGCAACTTATGAAAAAGCAGGGGTAAGTATCCAAGCCGGAGAAACACTCGTAGAAAAAATTAAAAAGATAAATCCTACTATTGGTGGATTTGCAGGAATTTATGAATTGGACTCCGAACGTTCTTTAGTTGCCTGTACCGATGGTGTTGGTACAAAACTGGAACTTGGAATTAAAATGCAACGTTATGAAGATCTTGGTCAAGATCTTGTTGCCATGAGTGTTAATGATCTCATTGTTTGTGGAGCAAAACCTCTTTTTTTCCTCGATTATTTTGCAACTGGAAAGCTTGATGTCGATGTTGCGCACCGTGTCATCAAAGGAATTGTAAAAGCATGCCAAGACTCAGGTTGTTTGTTACTTGGTGGTGAAACGGCAGAAATGCCAGGATTTTATGATCAAAATAAATTTGATTTAGCAGGTTTTGCTGTTGGCGATGTTTTAAATAAAGATATTATTGATGGCAAAAATATTAAAGAAAATGACATCATAGTTGGACTTCCTAGTAGTGGTTTCCATTCAAATGGATATTCTTTAGTTCGTAAAATTATGACAGACAATAACGTAACATTAGAAACTCCATTTGAAGGAAAAACAATTGGAGACTATCTAACGGAACCAACTCGTCTTTATGTTAAAGATATTTTAAACCTAAAAAAACATATCGTTATTAAAGGAATGGCGCATATTACTGGTGGCGGTTTAACTAATATTAGCAGAATATTACCTGAAAATTTTGTTTTTGATATTGATAAGAAAAAGATACCCGTACCAGCAATCATTAAACATTTTCAAACAATTGGAAAAATTTCGGATGAAGAAGCTTTTACCGTTTGGAATATGGGAATGGGTTTTACTCTTATCATCGATCCTAGTCAGTTAGAAAATCTTAAAAAAATCATGCCTGATTGTTTTGAAATTGGAAAAGTAATTTCTTTAAACAAAAAGTAATTTTTAAATAATAAAATTACTTTTTAAATTTTTATCCATATCTAAAAAATACATAAATAATGTTTTTATTTTAAATTCAAAAAAATCAAAAATTAAAATTATTTTTATTTAATATTAAATAAATACGATATAAATTGATTTATTTTAAAAAAAAAGTTGTCAAATTATTTTTTACCCTTTAAATTTAAGAGCAAGAAATTTATTTAGAAGAATACCGTTGTATCTTTTACACGAAAGAATTAAATATGACCACAAAAACAAAACAACCTAAGGGTATGTACATTCTAGCATTTACCGAAATTTTCGAAAGATTTAGTTATTATACTTTATCTTTTCTATTGGTTTTATATGCATCAGCTCCTCTTTATGGTGGTGGTTTAGGTTGGAGTAACGAAAAAGCATTGGGTTTAGTAGGAATATATACAATGACGGCCTACACTCTTCCTATATTAGGATCATTTATAGCAGATAGATTTATTGGAAAAGGAAAGTCTGTTATTTTAGGTGGCTGTATTATTATTCTAGGCCATTTTTTCATGCTTTTCTCAAAAAATGAGAGTATTTTTTATTTAGCATTATTTTGTGTTGCCTTAGGAACAAGTTTTTTTAAACCTTGTATGCCATCACTCTTAGGTGATTTATATAAAGCAAATGATACAAGAAGAGAGTCTGGATTTAGCTGGTACTATTTTGGAATCAATATTGGAGCCATGATAGCTGGTGTAAGCAGCGGTTTATTAACTCAAAAGTTTGGTTATCAAGTTGCCTTATCTTCCGCTGGTGTTGGAATGGTAATTGGTATGGTTGTTTTTATTTTAGGAAAAAAACATCTTGTCCTTGAATTTGATAGAAAATCTAAAAAAGTTGTCGATCCAAATAAAAAGCCAATCTCAAAAGTTCAAATGAAAGCTCTCTATTCATTAATTATTGCATTTGTATTTTTTGCCCTTTGGACAACAGTATATAATATTGCTATTTCAGGAACTCTTACATTATATATTGAAAAATTTACAAATAAGACTGTATTTAATGTAGATATTCCTACAACATTTTTTATGTCTTTAGAAAGTTTAACAATTATATTATTTACACCTATTATTACTTTTGTTTTAACTAAATTAGCGACAAAAAACAAATACCCACATTTTTTTACTCAAATGAATTTAGCAGTATTTATTGCAGCAGCATCTGTATTTTATTTTACTTATTTAGCACATATTGGACATGGAATAGAAGAAGGGGTAAAACCATTTCAATATTATCAATTCATATTATTTATTGTTTTATTATCAATAAGTGAAACAATTATTTCACCAGTTATGATGTCTGCTATTAGTATTATGGCTCCGCTTAAATATAAGTCATTATTTCAAGCCTTTTATTTAGCAACATTTGGCTTAACAGGTTTGCTTGCTGCAAAAATAGGAGCTCTTTCATTGAAATCTCCATTTGAAACTTTTTTAATTGTGAGTATTGTCATTTTGGTGGGTGCTATTGTTTATTATTTTGTGAAACCCAAAATGATAAAAACAGCCAATGAAGCTGCAAAAGAGCAATTAAAGCAGCAAGGAAGTTTAAAATAGCAAATTTTTGCTATTAAGGTTTACCGCATGAATTCGATTACTCTCGATGATTATTATCTTCAACATATTGTAACTAGTCTTATATTTTTCTTTGTTCTTATTGCCATCCGATTTTTACTTGTGAAACAAGTTTCTCATTTAAAAATATCTCCCGCAGAAACGAAGAGAAGTATTATTGTTAAAATAAATAATATTTTTATTATAATTATTTTTTTATCTTTCATAACAATATGGTCAGACGAAATTAAAACAATGGCCATATCCTTTGTAGCAATTGCTGCGGCCATTGCTATTGCTACAAAAGAATTTATTTTGTGTTTTATTGGAGGATTATATAAATGGCTTTCAAAACCCTTCTCTGTAGGAGACCGAATTGAAGTTTCTACTTTTCGGGGAGAAGTTGTCGATTTCAAATTTTTAAGCACTACATTAATTGAGATTGGTCCAGGTAAAGAACATTCACAATATACAGGACGAGTTTTAGTTATTCCAAATAGTATTTATTTAACAAGTACAATTGCTAAAGAAAGCCATACTGAAAGTTTTACCTTACATTCTTTTATCGTTCCCATCTCTAATAATGAAGATTGGAGTACCAGTGAAAGAAATTTATTAATTGCCTCAAAAGAGGCATGCGACTCTTATTTTGAAGAGGCAAAAAACTTTTACGCAAGTGAAAAGCATTTTTTTGTTTTAGGGCCAGTTAATATTGAACCACGAGTACAATTATCAATTGTGAATCCAAATCAAATCAATTTGATCGTTCGACTTCCCTGCCCCTCATTACAAACAAATCAAATTCAACAAAATATCATTCGTTATTATTTAGAACTACAAAGTTTTTCCAAAAAAAATCCAATTCAAACAGAAAGACCTGGCGTTACTGTTACTTAAAGCTTTCAATGGGAATCTGAAACATTTTGAACTTTTTTCTTTAATTTGATAAATAAAATAGGAATAAAAGAGATCGAAAAAATAACCATCATGATACCTACTAACTGCAAAAAACTTAAAACAAAGGCTTGATTTTGAATACGATTGTATAAACTTGCAATTGCTGCTGAAGAAGTATTAGCTAAACCGATATCTTTTATAAAAGTATTTGAAAAATTCATAACTGTGGAGTTAAAACTATTCATTGCATTTTGATTTAAATTTGTTACGTGTGAAATTAATTGATTATAATTGTAATTTGTATTTCTTGCTAATAAGGTACCTATTAAAGCGATTCCAATACTTCCACCAATTTGTCGAAATAAATTGAGGAGTCCTGCAACTTGGCCAAGTTCAAAACCAGAAAACTGGCTTAAAATAGTTGAGTTTATAGGAATAAATAAAAATGCTAAAGCGACCCCTCTCGCAAAAAGCATATATAATATATCGCGCTCCGAAGTTAAAGAAGAAAAAAATGTCATCATATATAAACAAATTTCAACAGTAAATAATCCAATAAAGATCAAAATTCTTGGATCTCGAATTGTTTGTACTTGTTTTCCAATAAAAGGCATAAATAATGCAGTCAATAATGATCCTGGAATAAATATTTCGCCAATTTGAACTGCATTATAATTAAATGTTCGAGTTAAAAAGACCGGCAAAATAAATACAATTCCATATAAAAAAAAGCCAAGACAGCTCATTAATATAATACCGCTGACTACAATTGGTTCTTTAAATAATCTTAAATTTATAATAGGAAATTTTACTCGCAATTCCCACCAAACAAAGGTAACTAAACTAATAAATGAAATGATACAAGCTGAAGTAATTAATTTAGATTCAAACCAATCATCTGCTTGACCTCTCTCTAATAAAAATTGCAAACAGCCAACTCCAAGAACGAGCAAAATCAAACCAAAAACATCTAAATCTGTTTTATTTTTAACTCCATTTGTTCTATCTTGAATGCAAATAACACCTAGAAATAAAGTTAATATTCCTATTGGTAAATTAATATTAAAAATAGATCTCCATCCATAATTATCAGTTAAATACCCACCAAGAACAGGTCCTAAAGTTGGTCCAACCATAACACTCATTCCAAATATGGCTCCTGCTATGCCTGCCTTTTCTTTTGGAAATTGTTCATATATTAAAGCTTGTGAAGTTGGTAATAAAGCTCCACCAGCTAATCCTTGTAATATTCTAAAAATAATTAATGAAATTAAGTTAGGAGCCAATCCACACGCAACCGAAGTTATTGTGAAAATACTTATACAACCTAAATAATAATTTCTTCTTCCAATACGTTCCCCAAGCCATGCTGATAGAGGTAACACAATCGCATTTGCTACAGTATATCCAGTAATAACCATACTAACATCTTCTAAAGTAGCACCTAAATTTCCCATCATGGTTGGAATAGCAACATTTACAATTGAGGTATCAATTATTTCTAAAAGAGAGGCAAGAACTGCAACAAAAATAATCAATCGAGATGTTAAAGTCATTATTTCATCCGGTTTTTCTTTATTTTAATAAAAGCAGATAAACCATTTTTTAACATTTCAATATCTTGCTCTGATAACTTTTCAAAATGGATTCTAACAGGTACACGTTGAACAACTTTAGTAAAATTTCCTGTTGCGTTATCGGGGGGTAACAAAGTAAAAGTTGCGCCTGTAGAAGAACTTTGTGCATAAACAAAGCCTTTATAAGTTTTATTAGAATAGGCATCTACTTCTATTTGAACAGATTCTCCATTTTTAATGTACTCAATTTCTGTTTCTTTAAAATTTGCTGTAATCCATCTTTCTTCTGTATCTACAAAACCTATTAAAGAAACACCTATAGAAGCAAGTTGACCCACTTCTGCAGATGTTTTTGATATAATTCCATTCATTGGTGCTTTTATTTTTGTATACTCTAATTGTAATTCTGCTTCAGCCAACTGAGCTTCTAAACTTTCTTTTTGAGCTTTTAAATCGGTTAAATTAGCAAGACTAGAATCATATTGCTGAGGAGTTGCAGCGCCAATTTTAAATAATTTTTCTGTTCTCTTAAAATTATTATCAGAATCTGTTAATTTAGCAGTTAGAGAAATTAAATTATATTTGACTTGTTTTAATGAATTTAAATAATCACGATTGTCAATTTCAATTAAAACATCCCCTTTTTTTACTTTTTTACCTTGAACTGCATTTACTTTAGAAATAAATCCTGAAACTTTCGGAGCTAATAAAAAAGCATGTCCTTCAATTTGAGCATTATCTGTAGAGATATATACTACATTTTGATAAATAAAATATGAAATAATAGTTAGTGTTGTAATTCCAACAATAGAAAGGAGTATTTTTTTTATGGGAATGGGCATTTTAACCTACCTGAAGAATATTCAGGGTTATAATACCATAATTTAGTTTTATAAAATTTCAATTCAAAAAATTGACTATATTTATAAATATTTAACCATTTTTTAACAATATATTAGATAACTTCATTAGAATAACACCGAATATAATGAAGATTAGCCCAATAATTTTATAAAAATCAAAATTTTCCTTAAAATAATAATAGCTTACTAATGAAATTAATATTGTTCCAAAGCCAGACCAAGCAGCGTAAACAAAACTCAAAGGGAGCTGTTTTGTACTTAATGACATACAATAAAAAGCAATTGCGTAACCTACAACAACAAAAATACTAGGCCATAGTTTAGTAAAACCGTCAGACATTTTTAACGATGTTGTTGCAAAAACTTCAAAAATAATAGAAATAAGTAAATAGATAATTGCTTTTATCATTCATTTTCCTTTTTTCATATTTTTAAATTATACTTTAATTTAAAAATATCTAAAATATTTGTTGTTATTTTATCACAAATTATTTTTATTTTAATAAATTATAGTGACTTATAACAAATTCATTTACCAAACGAATTTATTATTATAATTAATAAATTCAGTCTTCTAAGTTATATAGTACAAATTTGACATTACAATAAAATTTTATTCGCTGCATAATTTCAATTACATAACCGATAAAAAAAGATGAGAGCAAAATTATAATGAAAAACAAAATTGAGCCCATTAATCAAGAAGTCGAATTCGGTTTTGAAGAAATTTTCTTTTCATTAACTGATAAAAAAGGTATTATTGTCGATGGCAATAATGTTTTTATAAGAGTCAGTGGATACCAAAAAGAAGAATTAATTTCGAAACCGCATAATATTATTCGACACCCAGATATGCCTAAATGTGTATTCGAATTATTATGGAAAAAAATACAAGCAGACCAACCTATCGTTGCATATGTCAAAAATATGAATGTAGAAGGAAAATTCTACTGGGTCCTATCTACGGTTATACCAATTAAAGATGGATATTTGTCCATTAGAATAAAACCTCAATCACCTTTTTTGAATGTTGTAAAAGAACTCTACCCCCTTCTATTAGAAAAAGAAAAAAAAGAAGGAATGAAAGCAGCTTACGCCCTTTTAATGGAAAAACTTTTAGAACACAATTTTGAAACCTATGAGTCTTTTATGGTTCGTGCTTTATCAAATGAAATACTTACTAATAGAAAATTAATTCAATTTGCCCCATTAAATATAGAAGGTTTAGGCATAAAAAACCCTATATATAAAGAAATTTCAAGAAGTTTTGGCAAAAATTCAAAACAATTTAATGTTGTTCTAGATAAAATCAAATCCATTATCGAATTTGCACCCAACTTAAAAAGCAAAACCGATTCTATTTTATTATCTTGCAATAAATTAGACTATATCTCATTAAATATGTCTATAAACTCAGGAAATTTAGGCCAAGAAACGGCTTCTGTATCCATTATTTCTCGTGAATTTCAATCTATGGTTTCCATCATTAGAGGTCTCGTAAAAAAATTTCAAGACAACTCTATTAAATTAAGAAGTGAAATCGAAATAATTGAATTTGAATCTATGTATTCTTTTTTGCAAATTAAAACAATTGAATTGTTTTTTAATGAATTTTTTAATATGGAAAAAGATAATGATGGAGAACCGACAGAAAATTCAGAATCATCAAGAAAAAATTTAAGAATATTATTTGCACAATTGATACAATCCATTAATTTAAATGCAATTAAAGCACTAGAAAAATCAAGTTCTTCTTGCAAGGGACTTTTAGATATTTCTAATTTATTAAAAGGAAAAATATTTAGTCTTGAAATTACTAAAGACCTTTCAAAGATAGAAATATCTCGAAATAAAAGAATTGAAGGTTATTTCGACAATCAAATTCAAGATATTCAAAATTTTATTTCAGGAAATAAAGATAATATTGGCAATATTCAAGAAATGACTTCAGCCGCGGCAAACGAAATTAAAAATATTATTGATAGCATGAAACAAATTAATAATTATATCAGTTCGGTTAATAAAAAATTACAAAATTAATCCAATTTGATAAATTATTTTCCTGAATTCCACATAAATATCTAAAATTACTAATTAAATTAATTTTTTTCTTTTCCTTCAGCCATTATTCTTCTTTTTTTATTTGACATTGAGACTTAATATGATATCCTGCACCTCCGTTTGGTATAAAGCCAAATCTATTTATTTGGTAAATGTTTATGAAACAAATTACAAACTATTCTTATTTTTCCAAAAAATTGTATTCCTATACAAACACAACATATTGTTGTTGCTAATTTATTTTTTCTTATTTTAATACAAAAAAAATTAAATAATTTTAAATTTCTCCTTTAAAGGAAAAAATATGTGCGCTACAGGAAATCATCATCATAAAAAAATTTCAAAAACACCTCTCATTTATTTCATCATGATTATTTTAGGTGTTTCTTTTGGATTATCTGACATATCATATCTTCAAAATTTTGGAGTTTTTATATCTGATATATTTATAAAATTATTTAAATTCATAAGTTTACCAATTATTGCTTTATCCCTTATTGTTACCTTAGCAAATTATAAAACAGAATTTTCAGCTCAAAAAATATGGCAAAGAACATTATTATATACCTTAAGCACTACAATTATTGCAGCTGCTGTAAGCTGTATTTTTTATTTAGTTATAAAACCATCTAATATTCAAAATATAGCCGCAAAAGAATTTATTACAAAAAATTCCGAAACTACTTATTTAAACCATGTTTTAAATATCATCCCCTCAAGTATTTTTTCACCATTTATTGAACATCAAGTTATGGCCGTGTTACTTTTAGGCATTGGTATTGGAATTGCGATTCGCCTTATTCCCGAAGCAAATTCAAAGCAAACAATCCTTCATTTTTTTCAAGGATTACATGGTATTTTTTTAATCATAACTCAGTGGATTATAAAAATTATTCCCATTGGACTGTTTGGATTTATAACAGTTACAGCCATGGAATTAAAAAATGGAATGGAATTTAAAGGAATTGGTGAATATATAGCCGTTATTGTTCTTGCAAATTTATTTCAAGGTTTTGTCATTCTACCTTTATGGTTAAAAATGAATGGAATTAAACCATACAAAACGATGAAAGGAATGTTTCCCGCTTTATCGCTCGCTTTTTTTACGAAATCTTCTGCCGGAACTTTGCCTGTGACAATTGAAACAGCAGAAAAAAATATCAATATCAATCCTAAAATTAGCCGATTTGTTTTACCCTTATGCACAAGCATTAATATGAATGGGTGTGCCGCTTTTATATTTGCAACCGTAATATTTTTAATGCAAAATCATGGAATTGAAATTAATTTATCCACAATGGTATTATGGATTTTTATTTCAACTATTGCTGCAGTAGGAAATGCGGGCGTCCCTATGGGGTGTTTCTTCTTAAGTGCAAGTTTACTCGCCAGCATGAATGTTCCTATTGTATTATTAGGTATTATTTTACCTTTTTATAGTATAATTGATATGATCGAAACCTCATTAAATGTATGGTCGGATTCTTGTGTAGCAAAAGTAGTAGATAAGAAAACAGAATTTAGTATTTAAAGTCCTTAATAAATAATTTAATCGAGGACTTTAAATTTAATTATTTCCTCTTCAGTTAAGTATTTTTTAATATATTTTTTTATGAGTCCATTTTTTTTCAAATTATCAATAATTTCTTCAAATTTTTTAAAATTTTCATTATTAAATGTTTTTTTGGATAAAAAAATTCCCGATTTGAATTTTTCGTCATCCAATGCCCAATCAAGTATTTCAAAATTACCTTGAAGTTCCTTGATTTCAGACATATATTTTTTTATTACAAATATATTCCCAAAAATACCTTGAACTCTATTATTTGCTAACTTTAAATAAATATTTGTTTGTTCTGAAGATTCTTGAACCCTATTTTCTTTCCTTAATTTTTCAATAAAATCTTCAATATTTTTTGAACCATGGTATGTACCTCTGACAATTCCAACTTCTAATTTTTTATTTTTAATAAAGTCTTCAATGGTATTTACTTTCATATTTTTTCGAATAAGTATAAAATTTTTTTTATTCCACATTTTAATTATATATGAATAGCTTTCTCTTTCACTAGACATAAAACCCGAAGCAGAAATATCAATTCTTCCTGATTTTAACTCTATCCAACTTCTTGCTCTTGGCATTAATATAAAATTGAATTTACAATTTGTTTTTTTAGAAATTTCATTTAATACATCTACAATAATTCCAGATTTATTTTCTGTAATGTATAAAAAACCATTTTCATAAACAGCAACTGATAATGGTTTATTGCAAAATGAATAATTCATTATTTCTTTAGCAAATAATAAGCTATTTGGAATTAAAATAAAAATATATAATATAAATTTAATCAATGTATTCATTTTACTACCCTAAAAAATAGAAAATATTTTGTCAAAAAAATCACATTAACCAATATTTTGGCGTAGCCAAAAATAAATAGAAAATTAACTTAAATATATATTATTTTATAATAACTATAACAAATATTAATCATTAATTTCTAGAATTCCTGATTCAAACATTTTAACAAAAAGCAAGAAATAAATTTAAATATTTATAATTAATAACAAATAGTAAAATAAAGTCAAAATATTGATATATTAAATTTTTTAAAAAAGAAATATTTGCTACTTTAAAACCTTAGAAAATTATAAAATGTACCTTTTCTTTGAAAGGAAAAAATATGCTAAATACAAGTATAGACACATCAACTATTCCACAAAATATAATTAATTTAACTCCAAAAACATTATCTTTAGTTCCACCTCTTTCGGAATTTATTTCTGAAAACCCAATGGGAAAATATAATAATAGTACTTTTTGTTTATTTTCGAAAGAATGGCTAAATTTACAATTATTTAATTCAAGAGTTTTAATGCTTCCTATTGCAAAAGAATCTTTTACGGATCTATATGGCGAATTTAAAGAAGAATACAAATCAGAAATAGAAGATGTTATAAAATGCATGAAAGAAATAAGAGATCTTTCCAACATATTTGGAAATCCAAATGTATTAGTTGCACAAATTTCAAAAAATCCAGACATTCTATTTACGGATAAAGTTCCAACTGAAATTTACACTCATATTGTTTGGTTTGCTGGAAAAGTTTATAGAGTGGCAAACAGCTTTACACAAACATATACTTATCTTCAAAAAGAATATGATAGATTTCTTTCTGCTACTTCAGATAGTGAAAAAACATACATAGCGAAACGTTTAACTCTTGAAATTAAGGAGTTTATGTCGGGCCCTGGTGGACTCATAGAAAAAGCAAAAAGCATGCTTAAATTAACAAGCGACTTAATTAAAAGACTCGCTGAATTTGATATTGTTATGACCGAAAAAAATGAAAGATTAATTGCTTATTCAAATAGCTCTTCTCAATTTCTTGAAGAAGCAAGAAATGAATATAATGATGACATTGAAAGAATTAAAGTCCTTGGTCAGGCAGCAGCAGCAGCTCATAAAGAATGGGAAGACTATACGATTGCAGCTACAACTACATCTGTTGGACTTCTTATCCTAACCTTAGGAATTGCTCTGCCAATATCAGCAATTCTTGGAGGCACTTTAGGAGCAAAAGCTGCCGAAGCATTAAAGATGTATGATAAATATGTAGCTGATCAACAAAATACCCAAGTGGATGCCGCTAAAAAAGCACGTCTTATTTCTGATTTAGAATATTTTAATCTTGTGGAAAACGATACAAAAAATGCGTGCAGTAGATTCGTAGTTCAACTTAAAAAAGTAGAAGGAGCTTGGCTTCAAATTTATGGTGATCTTAAACACATTGCAGAAAGCACAGATTATCAACCAGAAAACTTAGACCAAATTAGTATTATGTTCCAAAATTTATTATTAACAGAAGCTTATAACGACTGGCAATCTATCAAAGAAAAGGCAAGTGAATATACTCAAAATTCATTAATTAACTTTTTACCACCTGTAAAACTAGGAAGTCCTATTCCACAAAATGCTTAATACTTAAGTTATATAAATGGCGGAGAGCGAGGGATTCGAACCCTCGGTACCCTTGCGAGCACGCCTGATTTCGAATCAGGTACATTCAACCACTCTGCCAGCTCTCCAGAATAGGTTTTTGTTGTGTAGCATACTTTGATCGAAGAAATCAATTCAAAGACTGTTTTTGCTTTTTTCTAGTTCCTGAAGTAGCTACTTTTTTAGAAGAGGCAGATTTTTTTCGCAAAGCAGATGAAGTCGTTTGTTTTTTTGCTTTGGTAAATGCTTTTGATTTAGATGAATTTTGAGCTACTTTTATATGACTACTTTTTGAAGATACATGATGAATAGATTGATTATTTTTTGCAGACATTTTTTTGCTAAATTTTTTAGATGAAAATTTGTTGCTCGTAAAACGATCATACTGTCCTGTTCCTAAAGAAATAGGAATATAAACCAATTGCCCTTTTCTTAAATGAGAATTCATTTTAAGTTTTGAATTTGCGTGAAGAACAGATGCTGCATTAATACGATAACGAGCAGCAAATGCAGCAAGGGTTTCTCTACGATTAATTCGAGCTGTAACAATATATTTATTTGATGCTTCTGGAAGAGAGTTCATCGCCATTAAAGCATTTTCATATTTACTTGCAGGAACTTCTAAGTCAAAATGACCTTCTGAAGTAGCATGTGGTGGAGGCGTAATTCCTAAACGTAGTTCTGGATTTAAAGACTCTAAAACATTTTTATCTACATTCAAACTTTTTGCTAAATCAGCCAATGAAATAGAACGTTTTACCGGAATTGTTTTTGATGCCGCAGGTGTTGGCGCATCGGTGGTATCAAAACCAAATTTCTCAGGATTTTTAGAAATTATCATAGCCGCAATTAGTTTTGGAACATAGTCAGCTGTTTCTTTATTCACAACTCCCATAGAGGTTAATTGGAAAAAAGAAGAGTCCGTTCCATAATTTTTAAGAGTTCTGCTAACAAGACCAGGACCACCGTTATAACTTGCCGCTGCTAAATGCCAGCTTCCAAATTTGCTGTAAAGTTTTGACAAATAATTTGCAGCCGCCTTCGTTGATTTTTTAAGATCACGGCGTTCATCTAAATAATCATTAATAATTAATCCGTTTTCTCGAGCGGTTGCAGGCATGAATTGCCATAAGCCTACGGCACCAACATAACTCAATGCTTTTGAGCTATAACCAGATTCGATCATGGATAAATAAATTAAATCCGTTGGCAAACCATTTTGCTTTAATATTTCTTCCATTTGTGGAATGAGAGCATTACCCCTTCTCATCCAAAGAACAAAACTTTTTCTTCCGCTATTTCTAAAATAACTTATCCATTGTAAAACTTGATTATTAATAACGACGGGAAAATCAAATCCAGTTTTTTCAATAGATGGATAAACAACACGTATAAATTCATTTGTTCGAGCTTGAACCAATGCTTTATTTTTTGCTGCTTGGGTTTTGTATTCATTTCCATTTGAAGCAAGCCATTGTTGATCAAATTGTGTCTTCCAAGATTCATAATAAACATTGTCTTCGCATAATAAAATACTATCATTTGGATGAACGGAAGAAACCATTTTTGAATTTGAATCAAATTCATCTGGAGACTCAGCAACTAAAGCATTATCTGAAGAATTAAAAACAAGATTTTCGCCATCTTCTACATCATCGGGAAGTAAAGCGGTATCGTTCATTTTTAATTCAAGATCATTTTCAGATTTTGTCTTTTCAGAGGGAGCATAAGCTACGACTTTTTTTATATTGTTTGGTTTCGAAGCTTTTACCGTTTTAGATTCAACTTTTAATTCTTTTTTAGGATTTACAGTTTTGATATTATTCTTTTTTAGACTTGAATCTTCATTTTCATCTAATTTTACAATTTCTGAAGTTCCTGTATTTTCTTTACTTGAAATTGCAGAAGGTTCAGATGATAAAAAAAGTTCTGAAGACTTAGGATTCATGCTACTTTGGCAGCTTACAATTAAGGGTGAAAGAAAAAGGGGAAAAAGCAAATTTTTAATGATTTGTTTTTTATTTAAGCTTTTCAAATTTGGTTTTTCACCTAAGTGATTGATTTTCTTAATATTCACCTTCATGGCTCCGTTTCATGACAGATACTCTTAAACAGTTATCGGCATGACTGCTCTTCAGTTTATATGTTACAAAATTTGAATTGGTGTTGATATCAACACTTTCTTACCTTCATGTTTAGTCTTTGACGAAAAGGGTGTCAATCTTGAATTATCTAATCCAAAAGAAGAATTTGCCTATTTCAAAACTGTTTACAAATTTTGATACTAGTTTGATAAAACTTTCAGCAAACACTTTAGAAGACATTCAAAACTTAAAAGAAAAAATAATTTCAATTCAAGTAAAATACAATTTAGATGAAAAAGAAGCTTTAAAAACAGGATTAAAAATAAAAATTAAACATTCAGGATTATTTCAATGCACATCTTGCAAAAAAAATATAAAAAAACTTTTTGAAGGATTCTGTTTTCCCTGTTTTAAGAAAAAAGCATCTGCAGATAGATGTATTATGAGCCCTAATTTATGTCATTATAATTTAGGAACATGCCGTGAACCTTTATGGGGTGAAGAGTATTGTTATCAACCTCATTATGTTTATTTATCTTATACAGACAAATTTAAAGTAGGAATAACAAGGCAAACTCAAATTCCAACAAGATGGATTGATCAAGGCGCAAGCTCAGCAGCTCTTTTAGCTAAAGTAACATCAAGACACCAGGCAGGAATTATTGAACATAATTTAAAAGAAATTTTACATGATAAAAGCCATTGGTTAAACATGTTAAAAAATGGAAATAAAAGACCTTCTTTAGAGGAATTTCAAGATAAAATATCCTTCATATTTAATTGGATAAAACAGAATGAAATTTTTCAAAATAAAGAAATTATTGTTGATACACCAGCACATTTAAAATTAAGTGATCAAATTGAATATTTTCATTCACCAGTCATAGTGAATTTAAATTATGATATACCCAGTGAAGTTTTAAAATTTAAGTCTATAAATCTTGATAAATCAAGTGAAATAGAAGGAATCATAACTGGGATAAAAGGACAATATATTTTTTTAGGCGAAAATGTTTTTAACATGCGAAGACATGAAGGATATATTGTCGATTTAGATTTAGAAGAAATTTAAATAATAAGGAGGATTCCTTATTATTTAAATGATCCTCGAACATGAATACCATGTTCTCTAAAAGTATTTTTACAATCGTTTCCTGATAAATCACATTTCGTAATTTCTGTTTTTACCCTCATAGGTTTTTCATCATTGAAATTCCCTTCCAAAAATTGCCTTCTTGTATAAAATCCAGTATCCGTAAAAAATAAATCATCTGTATAAAATTTAAATGGTTTTGTTATAGATACGATTTTATCATTTTTAAAGTGATATAATTTACCAACACGACTTACAGCATAGCCTTCAAAATTATCATTAAAAGAAATTGAAGTAATAGAATCGTTAATTTCTCCTATTACTTTACAATTCCATGCAAACTCAGAACATCTTTTAATGAAAGAAGTATACATTCCATTGTTTTCATCTTTTACTTCTGCAAAATATGTTGATTTACCAGTATAGGAAACATAAATTATTTTTCTATCCGCTTTTGTTATTGTTTTTACAAAGACATTATTTTCATAATAGTCAATGTTTAAATCTTTTTTTGCAACAAAACCTTTGCCATTATCTTGAAAAGAAATACCTACAATATCTGCACTTGTATCTGGAGTCGTAATAGGAACACATTTTAATGTTTCCATGCTACATGCATGCAAAGAATATTTATTATCTTCTGGAATATATTTTGAAAGATAAAAATTATTGCCAGTATAGTTTATTAAAGTTGTTGTGCTGACTAAAGACATTAAAGTTTTAACATATTTATCATTTTCATAATAATCTAAGTTTGTATCATCTTTTAAAATAATCCCTTTAGAAGCATGAGAAAAATTTGAAACTTGTGAAACAACTAAAAGTGTGAAAATTGATTTAAGAACACTTTTCATAACATTATCCCTTCCTATTTATTTTTGAAGCATTATAAAATATTTTTTAAAATTTAACATTAAAATTGTACATACTTTTGACATTAAAAATAAATATTATTTTATATATTCTTCTTACTTATAAATATAAAGGAAGTTTATTAAATTTGAATTGTTTTATAAATATTATATTTCATTATCAATATTTTATTATAAAATGAATTAACTTTTCATATTCACAAATTGCATAGGAATTTTTAATTCTTGTTGTTTTTCTTTTAATAGAGATATCACACTTTGAAGATCATCAATTTTTTTTCCTGTAACACGAATTTGTTTATCTTGAATTTGTGTATCTACTTTAATCTTAGAATCTTTGATCGTTTTTGTTATTTTTTTTGCTACGTCTGTTTCAAGACCTTGTTTCACTTTTATATTTTGACTCATCATCATACCACCTATGGGTTTAATTTTATCAATATCTAAGGAAACAAGATCTATTCCTCTTTTTAATAATTTTGAGTTAACAATATCTGCCATTGCAATAACGTGTGTTTCAGAATCGGCAGTTAATTTCATTTCTACTTTTTGTTTATCTAAAACGAGTTCGTATTTTTTTCCTTTAAAATCATATCGAGAAGCAATCTCTTTTTGCGCTTGATTTACGGCGTTATCTATTTCTTGAATACTAACTTCAGACACAATATCAAAACTTGGCATTATTAAGGCTCCTTTATTTATTTAATCTTTAATTAACGGTACTTTTCTATTTTTTCAGAAATAGAAACACCTGTTGGTCGATAGTGTATTTTAATATATGTCATCACTTCAAGTGCCCCATTTTGAATACAGGCATCTTGTGCTTGTTTTATAAGCTCAAGCAATTGATCTTGAGTGCCTTCTAAAGTCGTCTCCATAGGTCCGACCTCATATTTAATGCCTGACTTTTGAACAACTTCAATTGCCTTGTCAACAATTTCATAGCTATTTAAGCCATCCGGAACTTTAGGAATGACTTGGAATGCCATACTAATTGTAGGATTTGTTTTTTGAATCATGATAGTATCCCAAACGTTTAGTTGATAATTATACCACTTCAAATCGGAGATTAATCATGATTTTATATGAAGTCACGTGTATTTTAAAAGAAAAAAAAATTGAAGAAGATTTTGTAAAATATATGACCACAAAACATGTTAAAGAAGTATTTGATACAGGCTGTTTTTTCAATGCCTCTTTTATAAAAACTGAGAATCCCCTTATTTATAGATCAAGTTATTTTGTTAAAAATAAAGAACTTCTTGATAATTATGTTTCAAATTTTGCGCCAAAGCTAAGGCAAGATGTCATAAATAAATTTTCTGAAGGGGCAATTGAATTTCAAAGGACGGTTTGTGAGGTTTTATTTCACGATTCAATCTAATTGCACATAAACGAATTTTTCTGCATTTTCTATTTTAATTTCCGTTTTATATACATTTAATGGGATACAAGCAGGTGGAGCTTTAACAGCTCCATTCTCCGAAATGGAAAAAACAGCTTTATGAAAGGGACATGTGATTTCCGCTTTTTCTGGATTCCACTTTCCTTTTTCTAAAGGTTTATCTGCATGATTACAATTATTATCAAATGCCCAAACCTTTTCAGTTTGGAAATCTAATACAAATAAAATATCAATATCATCAATATTAAATTTAATTGGTTTTTCTTTTGATAAATTGCTTAATAAACAGACTTTAAAAAAAGACATCTTTCAAAATACCTTCCGTTACATTAAATATCTTGTGGTAATTTTGAAAGAGCAACATCTAAAGAGTTTTCAGCTAACACAGAAATTAAACTCTCCGATTCTAAATTATTTAGAGATTCTGCTGCAAAACTTTTTACAATAAGTTTACGAGCTTCTTGCAAAGAAAAACCTCTTGTTGACATATAATAAAGTTGCTTAGAGTCTAATTCACCAGTAGCACTTCCGTGTTTGCAAATGACATCATTTGGTAAAATTTCAAGCCGAGGAGAAGCATCAACTCTCGCATTTTTACTTAATAAAAGATTTTTATTATTTTGAAATGCAAAAGTTTTAGGTGCATTTTTCTCAATTTTCACAAGTCCTTGAAATATGCTTTTTGCTCTTCCTGATAAAATCATTTTTAAATTTAGATTGGAATTCCCGTTTGGTACTTTATGATGTTGAATAGGTTCATAATCAAACTTGCCCGTTGTTGCAATTACAGCAACACCAGACTTTGCTTGTGACCTTTCACCTTCAAAGACAATATTTGAAGTTACCCTTGCGTTACCTTGAGGAAACATAATTTGGGCATCATTAAATTTTGCATTTTCAAAAAGTTTTACAACTCGCTCTAATAAAGAAACAGAGCTTTTATTTTCTTGATTTGAATGATGGATCCATAATTGATTTAATTTTGCATTTTCTTGTAAAATAATGGAGTGTCTATGAATAAAAAAGGATGCGCCACCTTCAATTAAAGTAAAATCAGCTTGACTAGATTTTGATAAAACTATTTTTAAAGAAGAATATGTTTGAGAAAAATTTGGAGATAATTGATTTGAAACAATAACAAACGGAGTTTCAGATCCCTTTGATTCTATTTTAACTACTATTTCATGAGGAGAGCTCGATTTTAGACGACTTGCTAAAGCAAAACCAATATCACTATTTGGAGCAATGGATTCCACTTCAAAAGGACTAGAAGAAAATTCTATAATTGATTTAATATTTTTGGACATATAAATATCAGCACAGCCATGACCAATATCTATATAGACAATTCTTTCCATTTCATTTTCTAAAGCACTTACAGCAGAATCACCCAATATACTTTTTAGTGAATTTAGCTTTTCAATAAGTTGATCAGAATTTCTGTAGGAAACTTTCCAAGGTAAAAATTTATTTCTACCTGCCTCAATAGCGCTGTTACCTTGAAAATTTAATACTTCATTTTGAGGTAAGAAAAAGTTTTCTGGATTTGTTTTTCTCCAGCTTTCTTCAGGATATGTTGGACATAAAGCTAATTTTTGAGAATCTAGATTGTCAATTGTCATGAGATTTAGCCAACTCCTTCAAATTCAATTTCAATAAGTCTATTTAATTCTACCGCATATTCCATAGGTAATTCTTTAACAAATTCTTCAATAAATCCATTTACAACCATTAAAGTTGCTTGTCTTTCTGAAAAACCGCGACTTGTTAAATAGTAAATTTGATCATCACTAATACGACTCACACTCGCTTCATGACCTACTTCCGTACCTACTTGTTCTTCAATTTCCATTGTTGGATATGTGATTGAAGATGAAATTTCATCCATTAATAGGGCATCACATTGTACTTTACTTTTACAACCGGTCATTCCTTTTGGAATTTTTACAAGACCACGATAAGTTGTACAACCACCATCTTTTGAAATAGATTTAGAAGTAATTACACTTGTTGTATTAGGAGCGGCATGAATAATTTTAGCACCGGCATCTTGATGCATTCCATTGCCACCAAAAGCAACAGAAAGAATTTCACCTCGTGCTCTTGGACCCATTAAGTAAACAGCAGGATATTTCATTGTTAATTTAGAACCAATGTTACCATCTACCCATTCCACAACCGCATCTTCATATGCGTATGCTCTTTTTGTTACTAAATTAAATATATTTTTAGACCAATTTTGAATTGTTGTATAACGAATTTTCGCACCTTTCATTGCAATAAGCTCTACAACAGCTGAATGCAATGAATCACTACGATAAACGGGAGCCGTACAACCTTCAATGTAATGCACAGAAGATCCTTCATCTGCAATGATGAGAGTTCTTTCAAATTGCCCCATATTTTCGGTATTAATTCTAAAATAGGCCTGTAAAGGAATTTCAACATGAACTTCTTTTGGCACATAAATAAAACTTCCACCACTCCACACTGCTGTATTTAAAGCTGCAAATTTATTATCATGAGATGGAATTACAGTTCCAAAATACTTTTGGATAATTTCTGGATGCTCACGAAGTCCTGTGTCCATATCAAAAAAGAGCACGCCTTTGTCTTCGAGTTGTTTTTGCATACTATGGTAAACAACTTCCGATTCAAATTGAGCAGACACCCCAGCTAAAAATTTTCTTTCTGCTTCAGGAATACCAAGCCTATCAAAGGTATCTTTTATTTCAGAAGGAACATCATCCCAATTTGTTCCAACCCGTTCCGTTGGACGCACAAAATAGTGAATATTTGTAAAATCAATTTCATTTAGGGCTTTCGTATCACCCCAAGTTGGCATTGGTTTTTCGTTAAATATATCGAGTGCATTTAAACGAATATCAAGCATCCATTTTGGTTCACGTTTGAAATTAGATATTTCTGTTACGATTTCTTTTGTTAAGCCTGCTGCTGATTTTGCGCCTTTAAATATATAATTTTCTTTTACATGAAATCCGTATTTATAGTCATCCAAGATATCGACTTGTGACGGATCGAAATCTTCTTGATTGGATGAATTATTATTTTTCTTTTGCATGAGAATCTCCTCTAATGACTCACAATTTTGTTAAGTCTTTGAAGATGGATTGATGCGAATATGCTCATAGCCATTTCGCTCAAGTTCGTCTACTAAGGACATATCACCAGATTGATTTATTTTTCCATCAAGTACTACATGAACTTTATCGGGTTTGATAAAACTTAATAAACGTTGGTAATGTGTTACGATAATAAAACTTGTTTTTGTTTCTTTAGCAATGTGATTTATACTTTCGGCAACAATTTTTTGTGCATCGACGTCGACACCAGAGTCAATTTCATCTAGAATTGCTACTTTAGGTTCTATCAACATAAGTTGTAGCATTTCAAAACGCTTCATTTCGCCACCTGAAAAACCGTCATTTAAATATCTTTGCAGTGCGGATCTTTCAATATTTAACATTTCCAATTTATTTTTTAATACTTTTCTAAATTCGGAAACACTCAATTGTTTTTCATGACGAATATTATATAAATTTCGCAAATATTCAGAGATTTTTAAGCCAGGAACGGATACGGGATAT
Organism: Silvanigrella paludirubra; assembly: GCF_009208775.1. Taxonomy (NCBI): domain Bacteria; kingdom Pseudomonadati; phylum Bdellovibrionota; class Oligoflexia; order Silvanigrellales; family Silvanigrellaceae; genus Silvanigrella; species Silvanigrella paludirubra. The sequence goes on from NZ_WFLM01000006.1 coordinate 55,451, forward strand.
TGAAAGGCAAGAAACATTCCTTTTTTTGCCCGTTCCGTTGTATCTAGTTGAGTGATGTCTTCACCGTCTAAAATAATATTTCCTGAAGTGATTTGATATGTTTTTGCGCCCATTAATGCATGAGCTAAAGTTGATTTCCCAACTCCATTTGGACCCATAATAACATGAACTTCTCCTTTAGGAATTTCAAGACTAATTCCTTTAAGAATCTCTTTTTCACCTACAGATGCTTTTAAGCTTTTAATGGTTAACATTTAGAACCTTCTCCTAAAGAACAAATATCTAATTTAAGTTTCAGTAGTTACAATTTTTAATTTTCGTTGGCTATTTTGTGATTTAACACAATTTTCTTCTTTATCACAGCCTAATTTTGGCATTCCTTTTTCATCAAAATTATCATTTAAGAGAAGATTTAATGTTTTCCATGGTAAAGCTGCGCATTTTACTCTAACGGGAAATTTACTTACTCCGTTTAAAGCTTCAATATCTTCTTCTAGGTCATCTGTATTTATTGATAATTTTCCAGTATAAATATTTTCAGCATGATGAATTGTTTTTTGTGCTTCTTCTAAAGTAACATTTTGTAAAGAATCACACATGATGCTTGCACTTGCTTGGCTAATGGAACAGCCCGTTCCATCAAATCCAATAGAAAGCAATGGACATTGATTGTCCTTCATTTTAATTTCACAAAATACGGTAATAGCATCACCACAAAGAGGATTTTTTCCCTCTTGGCAATAACGGCATGAAAAATTTTTAGATTTAAAGCGAGGTCGTTTCGAGTGGTCAACAATAACCTCTTGATACAAAGAACTTAACTCAATTGATTGTGATGTCTTAAGGTTTTCTGTCATGACCTGAACTCCAAATGCTCAAAACTTGTGCGCAATAAAACGCTTTATTAAGAAATACCACCAGAAAATCGTAAGATCGACATTTGGGACGGTAAATCAACATAATATAAAAATCTATGATGAAACTACACTTTTTTTGAAGCATTTTTTATAGCTTCGAGAGCGATTTCGACATCGTCTCTGTCGGAATAGGCAGCAAAACTGCATCTAATAAGCGCGTCTACCCCTAAAATACGAATTAAAGGCCAAGCGCAATGATGCCCTGCCCGCATTGCAATATTTTCAGAGTCTAAAATTGTAGCCATATCATGAGCATGGATTTTTTTATGGCGAAAAGAAATAATTGTCTCTTGACCACTTTCAGGGCTAAATACCTCAATATCATTAATGTTTTTAAGACCATCTAAGAAAATTTTAGCTAATTCACTGGAATGATTATGAATATTTTTACGGCCTTTTTTTTCTACCCAATCAATGGCGGCACCAAGACCGCAAACCTCTGTAATGGGAGGAGTTCCTGCTTCAAATTTAGCAGGGCCAGATATCCATTGACTTTCTTCAAGGGTGACATCGGAAATCATGCCACCACCAAAAGTAGAAGGAGGAAGCTTTTCGATAAGCTCTTCACTCATTGCCAAAACACCAATTCCGGAAGGGCCATATAATTTATGAGGACTAAATGCGATTGCATCGGCTCCTAAAGAAAATAAATATTCTTCATGGGTAGACATACTTTGTGCGCAGTCTAAAATTACGAGGGAACCTACTTTTTTAGCCATAGCAATAATTTCTTCAATTGGATTTATTTGTCCAATCACATTTCCAACATAGGCTAAAGAAACAATTTTAGTATTTTTAGTTATTAATTTTTCAGCTTCAGATAAATTTAGCGTTAATTGATTTCCCTTTTTTCCAAGCATTGAAATATAAGCTAACTCACAGTCTTTTCGAAGAGCTGCTTGCTGCCAAGGAATTAAATTTGCATGATGTTCAATTGCAGGAATCACTATTCGACTATTTTCATTTAAATAAACATCAGAAATACCATAGGCTAAAATATTTAAAGCTTCTGTAGTTCCTCTTGTAAATACAACTTGATTTGCATTTATTTTAGGATCAATAAATTTTGCTACTTTATGACGCGTATCTTCATACATTTGTGAAGATCGAATTGAAACACCATAAGCACCTCTGTGGACAGATCCGTAATCATTTTCTAAATGATTTACCATGGCCTGTATGACGTGTTTGGGTTTTTGTGCAGAAACAGCGGAATCAAGATAAACAAAGGGCTTTGTTTGTCCGTTGACTGATTTTTCGTTATTTTTAAAAATCGGGAATTCATCACGAATTTTAGAACCGAGATTATTTGCTTTCATTTTATTACCTTCCTTGGGGGCCGGGTGAAAAATCCGCCTCCAATATTTATCTGACATAGGGGTCGCAAAATGCTGAGAGCATGTCAACAATTCTTATAAGGGGATGATACCCGTAAACGAAGGTATTGATCTCTATTTGAGGAAATACGTAGATGCAATTTGGGAAAAATAAAAAGAAAAAAACACATATAGAAAATAAAAAGAATAGCTATAAAGAAAGTCTAGAAAAAGTTGCTTCTCTCGACTACCGTTGGGTTGTGCCTCTTACTATTAAAATAAAACAAAAATCATTCGTTATATCTAAATTTTTTTCTTATGTATTTGCAGAAATTGCGGTTTCTCCTCTTTCGGGAACAAAAACGACCATTGGCCGCTTTAGCCTAATTAAAGGAATTACAAAAGCCCTATTTCCTCAAAGTGATTCTTTACTTACTCAAATAGAAAAGTCAATAAAAGCACTTCAAGAAAACATTGGAGAAATCTCTAGTGAAATTTTAACAGACACTGAAGTAACACAAGAATTACTTTCTCCTTTTATAGAAATGGTATGCACAACTATTGAAAAAAATCCACAGCTCATTGCTTTATTTGGCCAACCACAAATTCTAGCAGCCGCTTTTGGCCCTCTTGGAGAAAGAATTGCTGGTTTTGTTGATTTAATTCCAGCTCTATCTAATCATGCCGCTGAAAAATTTCCAGATCTTAAAGAAACTTTTTTTAATTCTTTATTTCAACTTTCAAAAGAAGAAAGAAAAGATATTTATTTATTAGCAGAAGAAATATTAAGTGTTGTTTATAAAGAAAAAGTGTTACCTTTATTAAATAAAACTTTATCAAGTGACCCCAGAGGAAAAGTTCTTGCTCCTATTTTAAGTGGAGCTATTGAAGCCATACCAGGGGAAAGTTGTATAAATGCTGTATTATCTATTGCGTGTACTCCTCATAATGAATTTTCAAATGGCAGAGTAATTGCCATTGCAATTCAAGAGATGGGTGGTCTTTATGTTAAAATTTCTCAAGTTATTTCTGAGCTTTGTCCACCAAGTTTAGCAAGAGAGTTAAGAACAACACAAGATGATGCGGGAGGTATATTTCCAAGTATAGAAAAGTCATGGGAGTATTTAATTGAAACTTTAAATCAACCAGAATATCTTGATTGGAAACCTTATTTAATTATCCCCCCAAAACCTGTTCGTCATTTTGCGAGTGCAAGTGTGGGTGCATTATATAATTTTCAATTAAGTGAACTTGGAAAAGAAAAATATAATGTAGATAATGTTTTAATAAAATTGCAAAGACCAAACTTAAAAGAATTATTTGCATCTCAATGTGAGCATATTTTAAAATTAACAGATGAAGCAAATAAAGCTATTTTAATAGATAATAGCTTAACTAAAGATGTTGCTTCTGAGTTACTTGGTTTAGTTTCAACTTTAAGGAGATCTGTTTTAAATTATCATAAACAGAGCCAAGAAGAACTTAACTTTACTTTAGAAGAGCAAAATGCAGATAAAGTAAGAACAGCTTTAGATAACAACGATATTATTAAAGTACCAAGATTTTTTCTTTCAAGCCAAAATCTTGTTTTTATGGAAAAAATGCCTGGAATAAAAGTAACTAAAATTATTCAAGCTAAGTATTTAGAAAGAAGAGAAATAGCAGATAATATTGCACAAGCTTATATAGAACTTGTCTTTTCTAAAGGTGTTGTTTGGGCTGATCCACACCCTGGAAATATTTTATATGACGACCTATTAAACCAAATTTCTATGATCGATCTCAACCCCTGTTTTGTTTGGGATATAAAAACAAGGCAAGAATTTAAACATTTAATTTATAGATTATTACTTAGAGATGCTGATGGTGTTTATAAAACTTTATATCATTTAGTAGAACGACCAGAAACATTACATTCAAATACTATTATAGAAGACTTAACTAAATTTTTAAATTTATCTTTAGGAAGTACAAGTTTAACAAGATTTGTTGGTGAATTTATAAAAACGCTAAGCGAAAACCAAATTGATCTTAAAGTGCAAGTTCAAGCAGCATTGAGAGGATTAAGTCAAATTGCATTAACAACTTCATCCATTTCAGTGCGAAATAATTTTGGATCTATTTTACGAAATCAATTTACCTTAAAAGAACTTATTGGTACTGTGTGGGATGTTGGTGTAATAAGAGTTTCGCGTGTTATCTTATCTACTTTATTTGAATTTACAAGGCAAATGCCTGAATATGATATTGGCCCTGTTTTAGACGAAAGAGATATAAATACTCTCGCATTTAAAGTAAAAGAATTATCTAAAGCGAATGTATGCAATATCTATTTTCGTAGAGTTTCACCTGAAGATCATCCAAATTTAAAAATGAGTCAAGATGGCCAAATATTATTAATTACAAGCGATCTGTATATTGAAATTTTAGATAAGGTAAGACCCGCTACCGTTCGTTACGTTATTGAAACCCCTACGAAAAAATGGCTAAAAGAAAGACAAGAGTTTGTTAAGTTAGCAAGTATTGCCAGAAGCTTTTGCACAATTGAATGTCTTGAACAATTGCGCAGAAACTCGCTTGATGATTATTGGAGAATAGTAGAATCATGGAGTAAAGTTTCTTATTTAAGAACAGTTGAGGAAACCCAACTCATTGGGGAAGTTCAAATTGCGGCAAGAAAGTTATATTCATTGCGTTTTGCAAATATATGGGAATCCTCTTTAGCAGGATTACCTTTAAGTTCAAGAATAATATGGCGCTTTTTGATGCGTGTTGAATCTTGGAAAGAAAGCTCGAAACAAAGTTACCTGTTTTCACAAAAAAAGAAGTTTGGCGATGTGCTTTTAGCAAACCTTGCTTATAGCAGTTTTTTTAGAATAAAAACGTTATTATTAGAAGCTATTTTGTGGAGTTTAAGAAGATATATTAATAGGCTTAAGTTTACAATGCACTTACTTCCAATGCCAACTCAAGAGCTTGTTCATTTAATTTTATATGGCTTAAGTAGAAATAATAATTAAAATGTTATTTTAATGGATTAATACAATCTTGATAATCTATTACATCTATATTATCTGCGGAACCGCAAACATAATATTTCCATTTGTTTTTCAAACGAGAAATATCTGCGTTTAAATTAAAATTTTTCAAATATTTTTCATCAATCTCATCGGGATCTTTATTCCACTTTCCTATTAAACTTTGCATTCCAATAAACAAATTTGGACTCTCATAAGTTTCATTAAAATTATAAGCTTCTTTCCATGTTTTATAACTAGGATCAAAATAAAATGAAATTGCATTACTTAAATTATTACCTTCATCAATCGTAAAAATTTTATATCCTGAATTATTGTAATGTGCAGGACTGATTGACGGTACATAAGAGGCAAATAAGCCCAAATCATTATTTATAATTTGAAAAGAATCATTATGAGTATGAGATACTAAAATACCAGATATTGATAAAAAATTATTACTCAAAATTTTCATATAAGGTTTTTCTGCAAATTTTGGATTAGAATTCCAAAAAGTAACGGGGTCACCTCCTTTTATCATAGAGTTAAAAGAGGAATAAACATCAACTCCACATGGTATATGAGAAATAAGGATAAATTTTTGATCTTTTGCATTATTAAATTGATCATTTAACCAATCTAGTTGTTGCTGAGCAATTTCTTTAATATCTGCTTTGTCTTTGCTTATGGCATTTCTTGAAAAAGAATTTGTATTTAATGCTATAATACTTAGCTTTTTTATTTGAGATTGTGCTACATAATAACCGCCATTTAAAAAAGTATTAGAACTTTTTATTTGTGAAGAATATGTAGTCCAAATATTTTTTAAATCAGAATAAAATTTTGTCGTTTTCGGATTATCAACATTATAATTATCAATATAAGAATCATTGTTTCCAATTACAGGATATATTTCAATATTGCTCGGAATAGAGCCCCTAATTTCCGAAGTTAAATATTGAAACGTTTTCTTAACAAAATTTTGCGCTCCTATTAAACTAGAGTCATTTGTATATATTTTATAGTTTTCTATATATTGATGAGCCAAAAAATCACCTAATATAACTGCAAAAATTAAATTTGTATTTTTTGAAGCTTGATTTAATTCTGTTAGTAATGATTGAAACAAAGGAAAATTTGTATTTTGACCATAAGAAGGAAAAGTATTATTTTTATAGTATTTTTTAAAAATTGAGTTCCATTTATTACTATCCGATTTATTTAACTCATTAATTAATTGGATACAGTTTTTTTGATTAGACTTATCATAACAAAGATCAAAAGGATTGAAATGAATGTCACTTATCGCAATAAAGTTTGCAATACTTTTATTTGCATAAATTTTTAAAGGAAAAAGAAAATGAATGAAAAATCCAAATATAACCAAATTCCTTTTGAACATATTCTTCCTTTCAATATTAATTTTAAATAACTTTTATCTAAGTAACCATGTAACGTTAGGGAGTTATCATAACCCCTAAAAACTTTCCAGTTTTATAGAAAATAAATAAGTAAAATCTAAAAAATAGATAATTGAAATGATAAATTATTGAATCTCAATAGAAATAGGGCAATGATCAGATCCCAAAACATCTTTATGTATTTTTGAAGAAACTATTTTTTGTATTAGATCTTCACTAATAAATTGAGAATCAATTCTCCAGCCTATGTTTTTTTCACGAACCCCGGGGCGATTGCTCCACCAAGTATAATGCCCCCCATTTTTTTCGAAAATACGAAAGGCGTCTAAATACCCCTCATTTAAAAATTGAGTTAACCAGTTTCTTTCTTCAGGTAAAAATCCAGGATTTTTTTGATTTTGTTTTGGATTTGCTAAATCAATTTCTTTATGAGCAATATTAATATCACCACTCATAACTATTGAAATATTTTCTTTTTTCAATTCATTTAATTTATTTTGAAGATTATGACAAAAAGACAATTTATAATCGAGTCTTTTGCCTTCAGGCTGGCTATTTGGAAAATAAGCGTTACCGTAAAAAATATTATTGTAAAATAGACCAATAAATCGTCCTTCTCTATCAAAATCCATATTGCCGAGACCAAAAAGGATATCTTCTTTTTTTAAGGGTAACCTCGTATAAATGGAGACCCCGCTATACCCCTTTTTTTCTGCTGGATGCCAAAAACTTTTATACCCAAATGGTTCAATTTGCTCTTGTAATAGTTGTTCAGGCAAAGCCCTTACCTCTTGTAGAAAAACAATATCCGCATCTACATTTTTTAACCAATCAAAAAAGCCTGCTTTTGCTGAAGCTCGAATCCCATTTATATTCCAAGAATAAACCTTAATACTCATGATTTGTTGACTCCAAATTATCATTTCGCTAAACACCACAAGTGGTAATAGCAGATGGATGAAAAGAATACCTGTAAAGGTTTTCTAGTTATAGAGCAAAATCTAGATTAAGGTTACAAAATGTTAAAGAATATCCCCAGGTTAATGAACAGTATCATATTTAAATTATTAGTTACCCTTCTCTTGGGGTTCTTTTTTGGACACCTTTTACCTACCTCTATCCAATCTATTTTATATGCGATTAGTCTTTCTCTCAAAGAAACCCTCATTTTTCTTTTACCAGTAATCATTTTTAGCTGTATTTTTTCCTGTTTACTTTCGTTTAAATCTGACGTTTTTAAATTCATCATTATCCTCTTAGTATGCATTGCATTATCTGGATATATATCAACATTTATCAGCTATAACGTCTCAAAATTCGCTTTATCAGGATTTAATGACATTCAAGAAGCTCAAGGAACAATTACAAGCAGCCTTACACCCTATTGGGAGTTCAAATTTCCAACCCTAATTTCTAATAATTTCGCCTTATTTTCTGGCTTTATAGCAGGACTTATTTTCTCTAAATTTAGAAATAATCATGTGGAAGTATTTGCAGATAAAATGCGAACACTTGTCACTTTATTTTTAAATAAAGTTTTTGTTCCTGTTCTCCCGTTATTTGCTTTAGGATTTGTCATTAAACTAGAGAGCGATGGCATTTTATCCATCATTATTCGCTCTTATTTTCCTCTAGTTGTAGCGATTATCCTTACTGAAGTCCTTTATATTTCATTATTATATTTTATTGGCGCTGGATTTAACCCAAAGAAATTTTTATATTTTGCTAAAAATGTATTACCTGCAGGTATGATGGGATTTAGCACAATGTCCAGCATGGCCGCTTTACCATTAACCATTCGCGCGGCAGAAAAAAATACAGGTCAAATCGATCTTTCTCGTACCATTGCTCCTGCAACAGTAAATGTCCATTTAGTTGGAGATAGTATTGCAGTACCTATGATAGCTCTTGCTATTATGACTACTTTTGGTCTTGCTTTTCCTGATTTAAGCACATTCATGATTTTTGCTAGTTACTTTGTCATAGCAAAATTTGCTGTTGCTGGAATCCCTGGGGGTGGCATTGTCGTGATGATCCCTATTCTTGAAAAATATTTAGGCTTTTCTCCCGAAATGTCTGGTTTAATTACAGCGATTTACATTCTTTTAGACCCTTTAAATACGACAGCAAACGTACTAGGAAATGGTGCATTTGCTATATTAACTACAAAAATATTTAAGAAAAAAAGCAAAGTTTCCACCCCAGTTACTGAAACTCCTTAAAAATTACTTTTATAATTCAAAATAACAAATAAATTTCTTTATTATTTTGAATTATTTCATCAATATAAAAATTAACCTTTTCCAATCCAAATTAAACAATTCTTACAAAATCATTAAAATCTTTTCAAACCCAAAATCATTATTTATCTCCCAAAATATTTATGTTAATTTTAAAATCTAGTTATAAGTTTTATGTATTTTCAAAATACAACAACATTAAAATATTTTATTTATACTTTTGAAACACCATTTATTATTTATTTTAAAATAAAATAATAAGGACTCAAATATATAATTTTCTATTTATTTTTGGGGGCAACATGAAAATTTATTTTCCTATTCGTTATTCAATGGCATACATTTTAGCTGGTAGCATTTTAATTTCATCCTGTAATAGGGGATCAAATGATTCAAACTCTCAAAGTCCTAACAGCGGTAATTCGAATGTAAATCCAAGTTCTGCAACAAATTCTGCTCAAAAAAAAGTAGAAGATATTATTCAAAAAGTATCGCCTTCAATAGATTCTTTTCTGGGCAAAGGTTACAACTCTTTACTTTCTATGAATACTCAAGGAGCTTGTTTAGGTAATGTAACAGCAAAGTTTATTCCTAAATTAGAAAATACAACTACATTTGATAAGATCGATTCTTTTGAAAGTCTTTATAACTCTTTTAATATTGGAACATCATTTTTTGGTGGTCTAAGCTTTTTATCCATTCCCTTAATAAGTGCTAATGCTGGTTTTAATTATTTAAATTCATTCCAATTTAATCATTATACAAGCAATATGGTAATGACTGTAAAAAGACAGGTAGGTACAAGACAAATTGATTTTGCTTACAAAGACGTTCCTTACTACACAATAAATCCTGAATATGAAAATATTTCTACAAATCAATTTGCTCTTCTTTGTGGAGATAGTGTTATTGTAGAACAAAAAGCAGAATCTAGTATTTATGTTGCTTTAAAATTTTCGTTTGCCAATTCAGATTCTAAAAAATCTTTTGATATGGGTTTTGGTGGGAAATTCTCCTTGCCAATCCCTGCGGGAGCCATTCCAACTGGAGTTTCTGTACCACTTGGATTTAGCGCTATGTTTAGTAATGTTGATTCAAAGACAAAACAAAATACAACCGTTACTATTTTAGCAAGACAAGTTGGTGGTGATGATAATAAATTACCTGAAGCATTAAAAAATGGACAATCCTGTAATTTATCTAATACGGAAGCTTGTAGCGAATTATTTAAAACAGTAAATGATTACGTATCTACAAATTATCCTAGTCAATTTAGCGATAAAGATATAGAAAATCTTGAAAAAAATCCTGAAAAATCAAAATATATTCTTTCAACAAGTCAAACAACTCAATATAGCTTGTTGCCAATAAGAAACAAAGAAAAATTTGTTCAACAAGATATTGCGAATAAATTAAATGAAAACATTGATATTAAGAATCAAATAAAAAACAAAATAAGTAAACAAATTAATGATTTTTATTATATGCTTAATTTAAAAAATAGCGACTCCTATAAAAATGCTTTACTTGCAAGCAGTGAAAAAAGTATTATTGATGAAAACTTCACATTAATTGACAACACATTTACAAAAATAGGTTCTATAGTAAATGTTTGTTATGATGATATTAATAAATGCCTAAATGAGATTAATAATATATTTACACCTAATTCAATGTACAAACCGATTGATGATACCGTAAGAAAAGTTCTTGTAGATGGAAAAATTGTCGGTCGATCAATTAAAACAAATACATCTAGTGGAACCGATGCCTTTCTTACACCAAGAGAATTAGAAAAATATGATACGATTTATATAAAAGTAATTTCTCAAGATGGAAATGTCTTAAATCTAAAAACCGATCCAAATACAAAAGCGGAAGAGTCCTATTTAGCAAAAGTAATTTGTGGAGCAAATGGCAGAAGCCAAACAAGTGGAAACATCACTCTATATGAAAAATCTCTTATAAAATTCAAAGCAGACGATTTTGTATGGGCTGCTGGTAAAAGTCATAATGATTTTGCTGATTCAAAAATTTGCTGGGTTGACAGTCCTGCTTTAACAAAATTTACAAAACCTGTAGCTATTGAAGTTTGGGGTTTAAATACTTTTGGCGGAATTTAATTTGACCACTTTATTTTATCTCTTTTTTTAATAAAATAATTTTACAACAAAAATTCATTTTTTAAATAAAGAGATAATTTAATTTTTGAGGTAAATGGTGAAATTAAATTTAAAAGAAATATTTGTTAATCGTTTCCAAAAATTTACATGGAAACATTTTCCTTCTCATAAAGATTTATTTTTATGCTTTCTAAGTGGCGTTTTATTTTCTTCCACTTTCCATTCTTTAAATTTCTTACCACAGTGGTTTCGAAATTTTAATTTCATTTTACTCTCTCCTTTATTTTTTAGTTTAATGAATTTAAACAAAATTCATAAGACAAAAGTGCGCATATTTCATTTTATAGTACTTGTTTTTATTTTTTCATTCCCTCTTGAATTTATTGGTTTTACATGGATATTTACTAGTATAAAATATTTTTTTGGTTATTCAACTTTATTAACAAGTTTGGTTTATTTTTTAATTTGTTCATTATCTTGCATTTACTATTTATTCCTTTTATCCCCTTTTTTTATCCTTTCGCAATTCAAAAAAGATAAATATTTTAAAATAATTTACTTATTTATAATTTCAATTTTAATGGCTACTTTAGAGCATATTTATCCAAGATTATCCAATTGGTATTTTGGCTACTCTTTTTATTACAATATTAACCTAAGCCAAATTGCGTCTATACTAGGTTCTTATGGATTATCTTTTATACTTTTTTATAGTAATTTATCATTTTCCTTTCTTTTTTATTCTAAAACAAATTTAAGTTCCATATTATATAAAAAAAGTTATATAAATTTGGGAGTTTTATCATCATTTATAATAATTTTAAATATTATTAGTCCTTACATTTTCATAACTAATGATAATAAATTTATAAAAATAGGATTTATTCAACCAAATTTTACTGTGATTCAAATAAATAATGATCTAACAATTGACCAAGATAAAAAACAAGAAAACTTAGAAAAACTCCTAATAAATTTAGATAATCCTAAATTAGATTTAATCATATTACCTGAAAGCGCCATTTATTATCAATTTGGTTTTAGTCCAGAAAAAATGACTGATATTGTAAACACTTCTAAAAAATTACAAACACCAATACTTCTACAAAGTGTTTTACCTTCTGATTCAAAAGAAAACTTACGTTTTAAAAATAAATATTCAGATATAATTGAGATAGAAGCCGCTGAATCAAAGTCATTTGTAATTTACCCAAATGGAAATACTTCTAATTTTTATACAAAGTGGAAACTCATGCCACTTGGTGAAGAGCTTCCTTTTAGTCATTTATTTCCAAAAATAGCCGACAAATATCTTATAGAAACAAAACAAACCATAAAGTTACTAAATGGAAATAAAGCAATTCCACTTAATTTTAAAAATTACAAAATTGGAATCTTTATTTGTTATGACTCTATTGATGAGAGTTTAAGTAATTTATTATCTCAAAACGGTGCACAATTTTTTGTGAATCAATCTAATTTTTTATGGATGGCAAAATCAAATGCCACTTTTGTTTTTTCTATAATAAATCAATTCAAAGCAATAGAAACAAATAAAAGCTTACTATTTTTAACTAATAATGGACCTACTTTATTATTTAATAAAAATGGAGAAGTTATTTTTAATAATAAAACTATATTTTCACAAAATGCTGGCTATTTAGAAATTCCAGTCAATCAGGATATTAGTTTTTATAGCAAATATTTTTTGGAAATAAAATATATTTTTGTACTTATAAGTATCATTTGTCTTATTTTATTTTTTAGAAAATTAATTTAAATATTTCCTAGATTTTTAATTATTAATTTATTAATTTTTTTTATTAAATTCCCATCCATTTTTTTTGAACAAAAGAGTGTTCTTTTATTTCCTACTTTTATATCATTAACTTTTTTAAATGCTAAATTTTTATTCATTTCGATGCTATTATTTTTAAAATAACTAAATTCATTTTCTGACATAATCATATAATCAGCTCTATTCATTATAATTTGTTGCAACATATTTGAGTTTTCAACAAAAGTTAATTTTAAGCCATTTCCTAAATCATCTTCTAATCTAGAAGAATCAATAGTATACTTTTTATTTTTAAGAAGTAACTCATCTACATATTTTCCATAAGAAAATCTAAACTTAACAAGCATAACTAAACTATAGTCTAACATAATTTCATTTAAAGTAGAATATTTATCAAATCGTGTATCATCTTTTCTAGTAACAATAATATAAGGCTTATCTTGATAAAATGGAACACTATAAATTCCATAATTTTTTCTTATATTTGATAATATGGCATAACCTGAACAAACATTTAATTTATTTTCTTTAATCACAATGTGTGTACGAGCAGCAGGAAATTCATGAAATTCATATTTTACATTTAAATTTTTAAAAACTTTGTCTAAGTTTTTAAATAAAGTACCATCTTTTAAATTTTTAGTATTTTCATCAATCATATAATAAGGAGGCCTTACTTGATAATGAATGATAATCTCTTCGTTTTCACTTGCCATTAAATTAAGAGGCGAAAGAATCATTTTAATGAAAAAAAAGAATAATAATTTCATAATTACAAACCTCCATTACAACAATACAATGATTCTAGTTATTTACAATTTAAAGCCTCTATAAATTTGACTAAATCACAAATAAAAATATTAAATTTAAATATGGAAATGGTATATTTATTTAATCTTGAATTTATTGGAGCCAATATGAGTGAAGAAACAGAGCATAATCATTCCCATGGTTTTTCAAAAGCAAAAGAAAAACCTTTAATAATAGCATTACTTTTAACCGGAACTTTCTTTTTTGTAGAATTATTTACAGGAATTTTTTCTGGAAGCCTTGCTTTAATATCCGATGCTACTCATATGCTAACTGATGTTATTGGAATAGCAATTGCTCTAGTTGCAATCAAAATTGCAAAAAGACCCGCTGATTTAAAGAGAACTTATGGATATTACCGGTTCGAAATATTAGCTCCCTCTTTTAATGCATTTTTATTATTTTTTGTTGGAATTTATATTATTTATGAGTCTTATGAAAGATTTATGAATAAAGATACGGTTGATTTAAAAATTGGACCTATGTTTTTTGTTGCAATTGCAGGTTTAATTATTAATTTAATCAGTATGAAAATTTTAAGTAGCGGTAAAGATGGGAACTTAAACTTAAAAGGTGCTTATCTTGAAGTCATGAGTGACATGATTAGTTCTGTTGGAGTTATCATTGCAGCAATTATAATTAAATTTACAGGTTGGAAATGGGTTGACTCAATAATAGCAATTGCTATTGCGCTATTTATCATTCCAAGGACATGGTCATTATTAAAAGATAGTATGAATATTTTACTTGAAGGAGTTCCAAAAGGAATAAAATTAGAAAATATGAATTCAGAATTATCAAAAATTGAAGGTGTTTTAAATATTCACGACTTACATGTTTGGGCAATCTCTAATGATAAAATTAATTTTACAGCTCACATTGTTTATTCAAAAAATTATAACCAAAATAAAATTTTAAATGAGATTAAAGAAGTTCTTGAACATAAATTTCACATCACCCACGTAACAATTCAATTGGAACTTGAAAACTGTGGGCAAGATAGGGAACATGGAAATAAATAACTTAACTTATTAACTTCTCTTTTATTTTTCCAGCTAAATACTGTTCTACTTCCTCATATTTAACAGAAAGCAATTCTTTTTTATCACTCAATTCCCTAACAGACATTTCTAAATTGATTACACCTCTGCCTTTTAAACCACAGGGAATGATATTAGAAAAAGTTTCGAGTGAATTTGTCACATTAAATGCAATTCCGTGTTTTGTTACTTTATCTTTAATGCGAATTCCTATAGCACCAATTTTATTTTGTCCTACCCAAACACCCGGATTTATTTCATCCCGATTTGCACTAATTCCAAAATGAGCAGCGGTTTCAATCATGGCTTCTTCCAAGGAATTTACATAGGAACGTACCGTATGGCGATATTTATCAATATGAAAAATAGGATAAATAACAATTTGTCCTGGTTCGTGGACAGTGACACTGCCACCCCTATCAATTTTATGATACGCAACTCCTTTATATTTGAGTTGCTCAGGAGGTATTAGCATGTCTTCCAATAATTCTCTTTTGCCCATTGTTACTGTAGGAGGATGCTGAACTACTAAAATAACACCTTCCTGATTTGAATTTTTAGATATTTCAGAATGAAGTGACTCCATTAAACCTAAAGCATCACCATAAGGTAACAACCCTAAATACTTAATTTCCATACTACTGAATTGCCTCACGAATTCTTGCCGAAAGAAAGTCCATTCCCCAAACTACTAAAAAAATTAAAAAGGCAAGACTTCCTACTTGTGTCCATCTGGCAAGCATTTGTTCTTGAATTAAAATACTTCCAATACCACCGCCGCCAACAAGACCAATAACGGTTGCCATGCGAACGTTGATATCCCAACGGTATATTGTAAATGCAAGAAAGGGAAGAATAACTTGAGGAACAACAGCGTACCAAACGACAGAAATTCGATTTGCACCTGTTACTTGAAGTGCTTCGATAGGACCTTCATCTACACCCTCTACCGCTTCAGAATATTGTTTCACTAAGCTTGAAACACTATGAACCATAAGAGCCATAGCACCTGCAAATGGGCCTATACCAATCCAGACTGAAAATAAAATAGCCCAAATAAGAGGCTCAATAGAACGTGTGATATTCATGTAAGAGCGAATTAAAAAGTAAAAAGATCTCATTAAATAACTATGTCTAGTTAAATTTCGAGAAGCAAAAAAAGATAAAACAAAGGCTACAGGGACACTAAAAAATGTGGCAATAAAGGCGAGGTAAATAGACTCCGCTAATTTTCCTAACGCTTTGCTAAAATATGTTAAATCGTTTGGAATACATTGAATATGAAATAATTCAGCCTTATTTATAAAAATTGCATTATGAGCTTTTACAAATAAATTTAAAAACCACTGTAAGCCATCGTATAAGGAAAATGTACCAATGGATTCACCTACACCGGGAACACCACAGGCAAGTTGCAAGCTCAAACGACCTGCCCCTAATAAACCATCAATTTGTAATATTTTTGAGACACTTACATTGATTAAAACTAAACCTGTTACAAGAGTAATAATAACTAATATATAAGCTTCGCATCTAGCAAATTTCCAATGATGATTTAATTTAATAGAATCTTCTGGATTTGTTACTTGTAATTTAGAAAGACTTGCAATCCAAGAACCAAAACCCTTACATTTTAAAGAAATAAAAAAACCGATTATAGCGCCTATTGCAAATAAGATAAAAAACCATTTCCAAGGAAATTCAAAGTAACGACTATCAAAATTTATTTTTTGAATTAAATTTAAAGCGAACGCATTAGGCTCTTCAGAGTAAGCTAAGTTTTCTATAAAAGGAAGTATAATAGAAAATACAAGAATTTTGCCTAAAAATATAATAAAATAAGCCCAGACAAACATTTCTATAAAAAGACCGGCAACAGCTCTTTTACGACGCTTGGATTCCATCATTGGAATAAAAGAAGGGAATTTCATTAATGTATCTCCACTTCTCGAGCGTCTGCTCCATAAATATCTTTAAACCATTTTTCCGTGATATCGGTCGGCTTTCCTTCAAAAACCAATTCCCCATTTTTTAATGCAATGACATGCGTTGAATAATCGCGTACTAAGCTTAAAAAATGCAAATTACAAACAACCGTAATATTTCTTTTTTGATTTAAATCTTTTAAATAATTCATAACCGAATAACTGGTTGTAGGATCTAAAGAGGCAACAGGCTCATCGGCAAGTAATAAATGAGGATTTTGAACCAAGGTACGAGCAATGGCAACTCTTTGTTTTTGCCCACCGGATAATCCATCAGCTCTTACCAAAGCTTTATCTGAAATACCGACAATTTTTAAAGCATCATAGGCATCATCAATCCATTCTTGAGGCCATTTTTTAAAAATACCTCCTAAAAAATGATCATTAAATTGACCAAGACGACCCATTAAAACATTATTTATGACATTACGACGGTTGATTAAATTAAAATGTTGAAAAACCATCCCTATTTTGGTTCGAACTTCTCTTAATTTATGCTCATTCACATGAGTTATTTCTTGTCCTTCAAAAGAAATTGAACCCGAAGTGGGTTCATGAATTCGATTTATACAACGCAATAATGTAGATTTTCCTGATCCTGATAATCCAATTACAGAAAGAAAAGCCCCTTTGGGGACATTAAAACTTATTCCTTTTAAAGCTTTTGTGCCATTTGGATAAGTTTTGACAAGATTATTCACTTGCAAAATATAATCATGATTTTGCTCCGTCTGTAATGTCACACGGTAACCCCTTTAATTTTATTTCGATTAGAAAATATTAAGTTTTGTAAATGGATCAGGCAATGACTCACCGAAATCCAGATTATAACCCTCACTATTTCCTAGTTGGACTCGATAATAAATGTCAAGGTATCCAATGACTTTTGATACATATTTTTTTGTTTCTTGAAATGGTATATTTTCATAAAATTCATCAATTGATAAAGAATTATTTTGACCTATCCAACGATTTACAGCTTCTGGTCCACTATTATAAGCGGCTGTTGCAAGTAAGTAGTTCCCTTTATATATTTTAAGTAACATTCTTAAATACCAAGCAGCATATGCAATCGACTGTGAAGGTTCTTTTAGTAAACTAATATTAAAATTTTCCTTACCAATATGCTTTGAAATATTTATTCCTGTATATGGCATAATTTGCATTAAACCTATAGCTCCTACAGAACTTTCGGCCAAAGGATAATAAAGAGATTCTGCACGCATAATAGATAATAACCAAAAAGGATCAATATCTGCTAATTTAGATGCATTTTGAACGTCATTCCAATAGGCTAATGGAAAATTTAATTTCCAATAATTCGTTTTTTCAGTCCAAATTTCATCTGCGCCATATTCATCAAGAGTATTTGGAAAGTTATTTCTTGCTAAATCAGAAGCCATTTTATAATCTGTAGCCATATAAGAAAGATTAGCTAGCATTATAATTTGATTCTTTTTTAATTTTTTTAAGTTTATTTTTTTAATATGAATCATAGCAACATCATTTAAATTATAAGACACAAGTTTTCTAATATATTCTAAATTTTTATCTTTAAGTTTTCTTTTGATAAAAGGATTATTTTTTGATGTATAAAAATCTTTAAATTTTAAACCTTCGTTCATTAAATTTTTTTGATTTGAAGATTTTAATTTCCACCTAGAAAATATTGGATAAGGATAATCTGAGTTTTTTTGAGAAATTTCAGTTAACTTTTTACTATATTTTTCTTTATCCCCATTTTTTTTATCAATTAATGCTAACCAATATTGAAATTTTGTATTTGTAGATTCTTTTTTATTTTGTGTTAAAAAATTCTTACCCACTTTTTCAGCTTCATTTAATTGATTTGATAAATAATACTGCCAAAACAAAAACCAATCTTGATCTTCTTTCGCATTAAAAAGAGTCATTTGATTTGTAAAGTTAGCTGAATCAGAATGTTTACCTGCATAATGTAACGACATCGCATATTTTGTTCTTGCCGTATCCGCTAATTTTGAATTTGGCATTTCTGTGAATAGTTTGTAGTAGGATTGAGCTGCATTATTTGGTTGATTCAAGGCATTATATACTCGACCTTGCATATCTAATATTTTGTCTTTAATAGTTAAATCATTATATGCTTTGGAATCAGATAAATAGTTTAATAAAAGCTCAGCTATATCATATTCTCTTGCCGACATTAATAGGTCAATAATTCCTAATATTTTTTCTTTTTCTTGTTGATTTAAAGTATCTGAAGATTTATTTGGTATAGGATTAAATGGATTGATACCAACCAACGCTAATATATAATTACGCGAGTCTGCTTGTTTACCAATTCTTTTGTAAACTTCTCTAGATAAATATTGAAGGTTTTCTTCTCTAAAATATAAACTACCTAAACTTCCGCCTGAACATTCTATTTTTGAAAGTATGTTCATTGCTTCTCTTCCCGATTTTTCTAATGGATAAAATAACAAAGGTTTCTTTAAAAAAGATAATGTTAAATTTGGTTGATTAAAAAACATAGCTGCTTGCGCTAGTTTTACCAATACATCATTCAGTTTTTCCCAATTTGTATTTTGATCAATTATAGAAGAGTGGACTCTATAATATTCAATAGCTTCCGCTTTTAATCCCGAATCTAATAAAGCATCTAAATATAAAGGAGCGATTAATGGAAACGTAATTGTATTTTTTTTACTTGATAAAGATTTTAATAACAAAATTGTTCCTGAATAATCTTTTAATTTATATAAATATTCACCATAATAAATTCGAAATAAATTGGATTGCATTTCATTCATTTTGGCTTTTTTAGGCTTCAAATATTTAATTGCTATATCTATATATGATTTTTCATCGGCATCAACGGCAACATTTAAAAGACCAAGATAGGAATAGATTTGATCCTCTACCGTTTTTTCTTTCATTGCCTGTTTTTTAATTTCTTCAAGTGATTTAAGTTCTTGTTGGTTTTTTTGTTTTAAAAAATCTTGATAAAAAGTGATATACTTTTTACCCATGATTTCTGAATTGGTGCTTTCTCCAGCGAAAGATTTTTGTATAATACTAATGCTGCCTATATAGGCAAAAATATAAAGGAAGAGCATGCTAAAAAAACTTAAATGGCTTCTGCATCCCATATCAATTCTTATCCTCGCCCAAATCTGTTGGGGACTATTAATGTTTGTCTGGATTAGATGGTACATCCTAAGAAGCCAAGAGATAAATAGCTTCATCGAAAAAATTCCCGTTCCTGCCACAAGTTCAGGGCAGTGGGTTATCCTTTCGCAAGGATGTATCTTAATGGGTTTCATACTAATAGCGTTGTACATGATTTTTGTTAGCCAAAGACGTTTATCTCGAATTACAAAAATGCAAGACACCATTCTTAGCAATGTTACCCACGAACTTAAAACTCCTCTTGCTAGTATACGCCTTTATGCGGAAACGATGCTACTTCGAAACGTACCCGAAGAAGAAAGAAAAAAATTTTTAACACGAACTCTAAAAGAAACAGAGCGGTTGCAAAAGTTAATTGATACCGTTCTTATTTCTGCAAGGCTCGAATCAGATAAATCTTCCTTAGCACATAGTCGTATTAATTTAAATGAATTGCTTACAGGATGTTTTAATCAAGTGAGAGATCGTTTTGGCGATTTACGAACTTTTGAATTTCAAAATCTTTCTTTAAAAGAAGAGAATGCACATTTTATTTGGGGTAATCCTTACCATTTGTCAATGCTATTTGATAATTTACTTGATAATGCTGTTAAATACACAAATAAAGGTGGGCTAATTCAAGCTGGGGTGTTATTAAAAAAAGATTCCTTACAAGTTTTTATAAAAGATAATGGTTTTGGAATTGAAAAAAACAATTTAAAAAAAATATTTAAAAAGTTTTATCGAATTGAAAGAAATTCAAAAATGAAGGTACAAGGTTCAGGACTTGGTTTATCTGTATGTCAATCTATTGTTAAAGAACATCATGGAAAAATTTTCGCTTTAAGCGATGGACTACATAAAGGAACAACATTTTATGTCGAACTCCAAAGACTTTCTCCTCATTGTTGAGGATGAAGAATCAATTGGTGAAGGATTAAAGTTTAATTTTGAAGCAGAAGGTTTTGAAGTTATTATTATCTCAGATGGCTTAGAAGCAGTTGAGTTTATTAAAACTAATTTTGAAAAAATATCTACAATTGTTTTAGATATTATGCTACCTCAATTAGATGGATATGAAATTTTAAAAAAAACTCGAATTCTTGCTGAAAGAATTCCTATTTTAGTTTTAAGTGCAAAAAGTTTAGAAAATGATCGTATAAAAGCTTTTGAATTAGGTGCAGATGATTATGTCACAAAACCATTTAATCTATCTGAAATTATCCTAAGAGTTAAAAGATTAGTTCAACGTAAAAAATGGTATAAAACAGATGGAATTCAAACTCCTAAAACGTTTGGTCTCTCCATTTTTGATCCCGAGAGACTAACAATCACAAGAAATGATGGTGTCCTTCATCGCATCTCACCAACAGAAGGACTACTAGTTCAAGTGTTTTTAGAAAATGAAAATAAAATATTAACTAGAAATGATTTGCTTCAAAAAGTATGGCAATATGACGCAATAATTGAAACACGAACGGTTGATGTCTTTGTAGGAAAGCTTCGTAAATATATTGAAAAAAATGCTGCAAAACCAGAATTCATAATTTCCGTACGTGGCGTGGGTTACACCTATATTTCAGAAAATAAAAATTGAAATTTTTATTCGATTTAAAAACACTCGCATCTTGCCGTGCCATAAAATACATGTCATAATTTTTTTACAATGTTAATCGACATTGGGCGAAACTGAATTTTGTTTTGCTTTACCTAAACTCTTTTGTTCTCTCGCCCTTTGTGGCTGCGTTGTGTGGTTATCCACTGTGAGACAAAATTTAATGGAGTGGGTCAATATATGACTAAAGCCGCTGTTTCTATAACACCACTATTGTGTTGTCGTTCTTTCCGATCTTCTCTTGAAAAAGGAGAATACATTCTTTTAGGAGGATCAACTGGTACCTTACTCTATGAGAAAGGCATCTTTATCAACCGCTCCTTTGAAGAAGTAAATCTTTCTCAACCCGATTTAGTGTATCAAATTCATACTGATTTTATTAATTCAGGCGCTCAAATTATCAGTACTAATACTTGGGGAGCAAATTCCTTAAAATTAAAATCTTTTGGTTTAGAAAATAAAATAAAAGAAATAAATACATCAGGCGCTAAAATCGCTCGTAAAGCTGCAGGAACAAACTGTTGGGTTGCAGGAACAATGGGACCTCTTGGCGTTCGCATTGAACCATGGGGACCCACTTCTCTCGATGAAGCTAAAGACATCTTTAAAGAACAAGCAAGTGCTCTTATTAAAGGTGGAGTCGATCTTTTTATATTAGAAGGTTTTCCTGATTTATCTGAAATTCATCAGGCCATTTTAGCAATTAAAGAATTAGATAATTTTCCCATTATTGCCATGATGAGTATTAATGAAGAAGGTTACAGCTTATACGGAACAGAGCCTGAGTGGTTTATCAGAAAATTAGATGAATGGGGAGCCGATGTCGTTGGTGTCGATGGCGGAAATGGCCCTGCACCCATGATTGAGTTGTTAAAGAAAATAAAAAAATCGACAACAAAACCTATTATTCTTTATCCCAATGCGGGTCAGCCGCGCATGGTTGATGGTCGACTCATTTACATGGCAAGCCCAGAATACATGGGAGAATTTGCAAGACAGGCTCTTTTAAAAGGAGCACAATTATTAGGTGGCAGTAGCGGAACTTCGCCTGCTCATACTAAAATTATGTCTGGTGCCATTCGACAAGCTAAAGCGTTTGATATGACTGAACATAAGGTAACAGATATTTCTGATCACCCTATTCATGTTCATACCACAAACGTACCAAGAACGTTACAAAGCAATTGGTCCCAAAAAATAGCCGATGGTAAATTTGTTGTCAGTATGGAACTTCTCCCTCCTAAAGGGCTAGAAATTGAAAAAATACTGGAACGTTCTAAAATATGCAAAGATAATAATATTGATGCTATTAATATTCCTGATGGTCCAAGAGCATCCGCAAGAATGAGTTCTCTTGCAACAGCTTGTATAATTGAGCGTGAAATTGGGATTGAAACCGTGTTACATTATGCTTGCCGAGACCGAAATTTATTAGGCATTCAAAGCGATCTATTAGGCGCTTCTGGCTTAGGAATTAAAAATATTCTTTGCATAACGGGAGATCCTCCCAAAATGGGACCTTATCCAAATGCAACAGCTGTATTTGATATCGACGCAATTGGTCTTGTAAATATGGTAACAAGATTAAATTCGGGACTTGATCTTGGTGGATCTAGCATAGGTCGTCCTACTTGTATGAGCGTTGGCGTGGGTGCAAATCCTGTGGCATCCGATATTGAAAAAGAAAAATCTCGTTTTCGTTATAAAGTAGAAGCTGGTGCAGAGTGGGCAATCACTCAACCCGTTTTTGACTCCGAATCTTTATTTCGTTTTTTAGAATTTTCATCACAATTTTCAATTCCTATTATAGCTGGTATTTGGCCTTTAAAAAGCATTCGTAATGCTGAATTTATGGCCAATGAAGTCCCCGGTGTTTATGTTCCAAATAAAGTTCTTGAGCGTATGCGCAAATGCAAGACCGCTGACGATCAAATGGAAGAAGGAATTTTAATTGCACGCGAATTAATTGAAGAAATTAAATCTTCCGTTCAAGGATTACAAATTAGTGCTCCACTTGGAATGGTTGATTTTGCTTTAAAACTTCTTTAATTTTTTATCCTTAAATAAACACCGGAAATACTTATGTCAAAACCAATTATTCATTTTGTATTAGAAGATATGGACGTAGAAGCTCCTGTTGGCGCTTCCTTTCAAGAAATTGTTCAAGCAAGTGAAGCCGACGTTACTTTTGGCTGCCGTAACGGAACATGTGGAACCTGTCGTATTCGAGTTGAAAAAGGAATGGAAAATATCTCAAGTTTGGAAAGAGAAGAAAAAGATTTTTTAGAATCTATAGAATCACCATCAAACGAAAGATTAGGCTGTCAAATTCGAATAAATGGAAATTGTTCTATTAGTTATATAGGTCTTTAAAATGAAAAAAACGATATCAGAAGCAATAAAAGAAAGAGTTCTTATTCTTGACGGCGCAATGGGAACACAAATATTTAATCACAATCCTACCATTGAAGATTATGGTGGAATTGAATTTGATGGTTGCGTTGAACTATTAAATGAAAGAAGGAAAAATTGGATCCAAGAGATTCATCATAATTATTTTCAAGCTGGATGTGATGCTGTAGAAACAAATACGTTTGGTTGTAACGAAATTGTTTTATCTGAATTTGGAATTGCAAATAGAACTCTCGAATTAAATATACAAGCCGCAAAACTAGCAAAAGAAGTAGCAAATAGCTATCAAAGTTCTAAATATGTCATAGGAAGTGTTGGCCCAGGAACAAAATTAATTACTTTATTACAAATTGATTATAAAACTTTATATCAAAGTTATTATACTCAAATGAAGGGATTATTATTAGGTGGTGTTGATGTTATTTTAATTGAAACATGCCAAGATATTAATCAAGTTAAAATTGCAGTAAGAGCTGCAAAAAAAGCAATGAATGAAGTAAATAAACAAGTTCCAATTTGGACTCAAGTTACTATAGAAACATCTGGAACAATGCTAGTTGGTAGCGATATTCAATCTGCCTTAACAGCAATTGAGTGCTTAGGCGTCGATGTTTTAGGTATGAATTGTGCAACAGGCCCAGATGAAATGAGACAGCATATTGCTTATCTTGCAGAAGCTTCTCCGTTCGCATTAAGTGTTTTGCCAAACGCAGGATTACCGCAAAATGTTAGTGGCAAAACAGTTTATCCTCTTGGTCCCGTCGATTTTGCAACAAAAGTTATTACAATGGCGAAGGATTTTTCACTAAATGTGATCGGTGGTTGTTGCGGAACAACTCCTGAA
Source organism: Silvanigrella paludirubra (assembly GCF_009208775.1). Taxonomy (NCBI): domain Bacteria; kingdom Pseudomonadati; phylum Bdellovibrionota; class Oligoflexia; order Silvanigrellales; family Silvanigrellaceae; genus Silvanigrella; species Silvanigrella paludirubra. The sequence goes on from NZ_WFLM01000006.1 coordinate 80,139, forward strand.
CATATTAAAGAATTAGTGAATCAAGCAAGTAGCTTAAATCCTGGTATAAGAAAAGGAAAATACGAAAGAAGTGTTAGTAGTTTATATACGAGCGTACCTTTAGACTTAGAACCAAAACCTCTTTATGTTGGTGAAAGAACCAATGCAAATGGTTCTAAAAAATTTCGCGATTTATTAGCTATTAATGATTATGATGGCCTTGTTCAAATTGCAAAAGGTCAACTAAAAGAAGGGGCACACATTTTAGATGTTTGTGTTGCTTATGTTTCTCGTAACGAAACAGAAGATATGGAATTATTATTAAAAAAACTTGTTACCCAGGTTAATATTCCAATCATGATAGACTCCACTGAAATTCCGGTTATTGAGAGAGCTTTACAAATTGCTCCCGGTAAATGCGTTGTTAATTCAATTAATTTTGAAGATGGCGAAGAAAAAGCACGAAAAATTCTAGATCTTTGTAAAGAATATGGAGCATCTATTGTTGCATTAACAATTGACGAAGAAGGAATGGCAAAAACTGTAGAACGTAAACTAAATATTGCAGAACGAATTTATAATTTAGTTGTTCATGAATATAAAATGAATCCTGGTGATCTTATATTTGATCCATTAACGTTTACTTTAGGCAGTGGTGATGAAGAGTTTAGAAAATCAGCTATTGCAACGATAGATGGAATTAAATTAATTAAAGAAAAATTTAAAGGTGTAAGAACAATTTTAGGATTATCAAATGTAAGTTTTGGTTTAAATCCTTATACTCGACAAATTTTAAACTCATTAATGCTTTATCATTCTGTTAAAAATGGTTTAGACTTAGCAATACTAAATGCATCAAAAATAATTCCAGTTGCTAAAATAAGCGAGGAAGATCGTAAATTATTTAATGACTTAATATTTGATAAAAGATCTGAAGATTATGATCCGTTGAAAAAAATTCTTCAAAAATTTTCTGATGTAAAAAAAGATTTAAATCAAGAAACTACAAAAAGAAATTCTTTATCTGTAGAAGAACGGCTTAAATTAGATATTATTGATGGTGAAAAACAATATATTTTTGAGGACTGTAAAGAAGCTCTAAACAAATACCCACCTCTTCATATTATAAATAATATATTATTAGAAGGTATGAAAGTTGTTGGAGAACGTTTTGGAGCAGGTGAAATGCAATTGCCATTTGTACTTGAAAGTGCAGAAGCAATGAAAACAGCCGTTCGAGAACTTGAACCTTATATGGAAAAAAAATCGGGATATAGCAAAGGAAAAATGATCATTGCAACCGTAAAAGGTGATGTTCACGATATCGGAAAAAATTTGGTCGATGTTATTTTATCAAACAATGGCTTTGAAATTTTAAATTTAGGAATTAAACAACCTATAGAATCCATATTAGAAAAATATAAAGGCTCAGGAGCTCATGTCATTGGAATGAGCGGTTTACTAGTGAAGTCAACTGCCATTATGAAAGAAAATTTAGAATACATGGCTCTGCATAACCACTCCATACCAGTGATATTGGGAGGAGCTGCTCTTACTAGAGAGTTTGTCGAAAAAGAATGCCAATCTGTATACAAAGGTCCCGTTTTTTATGCTTTTGATGCTTTTGAAAGTTTAAAAATAATGGAAAAAATTTGTGACCTAAAACAAGAAGAATTAACTCCTGAAAAAATATCTGAAATCCGTAAATACGCAAAAGCTACAGAAAAAGGAGCAGAGTCAGATAAAAAAGAACCTGATAATCAAATAAAAGTTATTCGTAAAAGCGAAAAAACGATGCAGGCCGATGAAAATGGACAAAGTCCATGGGTTCGTAAAAATGAGAAAATACCAATCCCACCTTTTTGGGGAACAAAAATAAAAGAAGAACCTTTAAAAAATATTTTTGAATATATAGATGAATTTGCATTAATAAGAAGCCGTTGGGGATTTTCTCAAGGTAACATGACAGAAGAACAATTTACTGAAATTTTAAAGAATAAAGCTCAACCTTTATTTGAACAAATGAAGAAAAAATTTATTGAAGAAAATGTAATAACCCCAAAAGCAATTTATGGTTATTTTCCTGTTTGTTCTGAAAATGACAAATTAATTGTATATGAACCAAATACGCGCGAAGGAACTCCAGTAGAAAGTAGAAAAATAATTGCCGAATTTTATTTTCCGAGACAAAAATCAGGAAAAATTTTATGTATTTCGGATTATTTTCAAAATATTAAATCTGGAAAAATAGATACTCTTGGCGTTCAAATTGTAACTTTAGGGGAAGAAATTTCACACATTACAAAAAAACTCTACGACGATGGGAATTTTACAGAATATTATTATCTTCATGGCATAGCAACAGAGCTAACAGAAGCATATGCTGAAGTTATACATAAATTAATCCGAACGGAATTAGGAATAGTTGGAAATGATGCAAAAAGCCTAAGACAACTTTTTAGCCAAGGTTATCAAGGATCCAGATTTTCATTTGGATATCCCGCATGTCCAAATATGGAAGGAAATAATACTTTATTAAATTTACTTGAAGCAGATAGAATTGGGGTAAAAATATCAGAAGCCTTCCAAATGCATCCAGAGCTTACAACAAGCGCTCTTGTTTCATGGCATCCACAGGCGAGATATTTTACAACTTAATGAATTAAAAATTAAGTTTTATAAAATAAATATTAAAATAAAACTGAAAAAATTATCAATTATTATAAATAAAAATTAAATCTGAAAAACCCACAAAATAATCTAAACATAAAAAGAAGATATAAATTTAGACATAAGTTTACTATAAAAAATAAGAATTAAATTATAATTACTATGTTTATTTATTAACAAACATAACAAGACATAAATTGTTTAATTCAAATGTAATTGGCAATTTATTGAATAAAAAACCCTTATTTTCGTTGACAGTTGGTCAATAATCGGCTACTAAGTCAATAGCATAAAAAAATATAGCCCTTAGGTATTCCACTTACTAACCTGATCGGAGAGTTCATGACTCTAATCAAAACTTCTGTTTGTACACGTTTTTTTGTCCCTGCTTTTCTCTCTTTGTTTAGTTTAACAATAAACGCATATGCAGCCGAGGTTCCTGCAGGAACCAAACTTGCAAAAAAGCAAATATTTAACGTTGGTATTGGTGCTGAAGCGCCAACTTTAGATCCCCAAAAAGGGCAAGATAATGTGAGCGCAAGAATTGGTTACGATCTCTACGAAGGTCTTGCGACCGAAAATGAAAAAGGGGATATCGTTCCTGGTATTGCTTCAAAATGGGATATTAGCAAAGATGGTCTCACCTACACTTTTTATATTCGCCCAAATGCTAAATTTTCAGATGGCTCCCCAATTACAGCAGAAGACGCCGTTTTTTCTATAAGAAGACTCGTTGATCCTAAGCTAGCATCTCCTTATGCTGAGCTCATTTCTATGGTTAAAAATGCTGAAAGTATCGCATCAGGCAAAGCAAAACCCGAAGAACTTGGTGTAAAAGCAATTGATCCGAATACAGTTCAAATAACATTAACAAAATCGACTCCCTATTTTCTGAAATTAGTTGCTTTTGCAAATTTAGCCATTGTAAAAAAAGCAAATGTAGAAAAATTTGGAGAACAATTTACACAACCAGGCAATCTTGTTTCTAGTGGTGCTTATAAATTAAAATATTGGAAAATAGGTGATAAAGTAACAACAGAAAGAAACCCTAATTATTGGAATAATAGCAAAACAGTGATTGATACCGTAAATTATTTTCCAATTTCTGACGTTAATACTGAATTACAAATGTTTCAAACAGGACAACTCGATTTCACATACGATATTCCTTCTGATAAATTTCAAGATTTGAAAAAAACATTAGGCAAACAATTATTTGCAAAGCCTTATTTATCAATGTACTTCATAGATTTTAACAATAATATCGCTCCTTTTAAAAATAATCCGAAATTACGCCAAGCACTTTCCATGGCGATAGATAGAAAAGTTATTGCAGAAAAAGTAACAGGACGCGGTGAAATTCCTTCTTATGACATTGTTCCCTTCGGAACATCGTCATACAAGCAGCAAAATTACTCATGGGAAAAATTAACTCCAGAGCAACGCATTGCGGAAGCACAAAAGTTATATAAAGAAGCGGGTTATTCTAAAGAAAAGCCTTTAACAATTTCTTATTCATACAATACGAATGCATTACATAAAAAAGTAGCAATCGCACTTTCCTCTATGTGGGAACAAAATCTTGGGGTAAAAGTTTCTTTAACAAACCAAGAATGGAAAGTATTTTTAACTGAGAGAATGGAAGGAAGGTACGTTACAGCACGTGATGGATGGATTGCGGATTATAATGATCCAAGTTCATTCTTGGATTTATTTCAATCAAAATATCCTCAAAATAATTCAAAGTATAAAAACCCAAAATACGATGAACTTATTACAAAAGCTTCTTTAGAACAGAATTTGGAAAAACGTTCCAAAATCCTTGAGCAAGCGTCTTTAGTAATGATGAATGATTATCCAGCAATTCCACTTTATACTTACGTAACAACCCACCTTGTAAAAAGTCATTTAGGTGGGCATAGTGGAAACAATCCTTTAGATCATCAATACACAAGAAATTTTTATATTATAGACAATCTAACTTCTGCAAGTCGATAAAATATTCTAAGTAAACATTCTATTTGTTTACTTAGAAATCTTAATTGTTGTTAGTTTTCAAAAGATTTTTTTTATTACTTTAAGTCGAGGTTTGGCATTTATGGTTTCCTATACTATAAAAAGATTTCTTGGCGCTTGGCCAACATTAATTGTCCTAATTACTTTATCTTTTTTTCTTATGCGTGTTGCACCAGGTGGTCCTTTTTCGGGAGAAAAAGTTCTAAGCGCTGCTGTTCAAGCAAATCTTGATGCTAAATATCACTTAAACGATCCTATTTTTGTACAATACCTAGACTATTTATGGTCACTTGCAAGAGGCGATTTTGGTCCTTCCTTTAAATATCCAGATTGGACTGTAAATCAATTGATAAACCAAGGCTTCCCAGTTTCCTTATGGATTGGTGGCTGGGCTATGTTTATTGCAATTATTATTGGAGTTCTTGTTGGCTCCCTTGCTGCTTTTAAACAAAACACCTGGGTAGATTACATAGCAACAGGAATGTCAATGACTGGAATTTCCATTCCAAGCTTTGTTACAGCACCTATGTTTACTCTTTTGTTTGCGGTTGTTCTTGGCTGGGTGCCTGCGGGTGGATGGAATGACGGAGCATTTTTAAATATGATCCTACCTGTTACCGCGCTGGCTCTTCCTCAAATTGCTATTATTAGTAGGATCATGCGAGGAAGCATGATTGAAGTTTTACGAAGTAACTATATTAGAACAGCAAAAGCAAAAGGAATTCCAAATCGAATTATTCTTTTTCGACATGCGATTCGCCCAGCTATTCTTCCGGTAATATCCTATCTTGGACCAGCTACAGCTGGAATTATCACGGGCTCTGTTGTGGTTGAACAAATATTTAGTCTTCCTGGTTTAGGCAGTTACCTTGTTAAAGGTGCCCTAAACAGAGATTACACCTTAGTTTTAGGATCTGTAATTTTAGTAGGAGCACTTATTATTGCATTTAATTTTATTGTAGATGTTCTTTACGCAATGATAGATCCAAAAATTAAATATTAATAAGGATAAATTATTTATGTCTACCACACCGAGTATTACCAACATGAATAAAAAAGCAATTGTTCTAAAATCAATTGAGAAAAATACTGAAATAAAAGGAAGAAGTCTTTGGAAAGACGCCATCCGGCGACTGTCTAGGAACAAAGCCGCCGTTGTTAGTTTATTTGTTTTATTTTTTATTACAATTTTAGTTATTTTTGCTCCCTTATTCTCTCACTATGAAATGCAAGATACGGATTGGAATGCCATTGGTTTATCGCCAAGTTTTTCAAATTTACATTTTTTTGGGACAGATGATTTAGGTAGAGATGTTTTTGCAAGAACACTTTATGGCGGAAGAATGTCTCTTCTAATTGGTATTATTTCAAGTATTGTCAGTGTTGTTATTGGAATAGCATATGGAGCTACCGCTGGTTTTCTCGGTGGAAAAATAGATGGATTTATGATGCGAATAGTCGATATTATCTATTCGTTACCTTTTATGTTTTTTGTTATATTATTAATGACTTTTTTTGGACGAAATATCTTTTTAATTTTTATTGCTATCGGCGCTGTAAATTGGCTTGATATGGCCCGTATCGTTAGAGGACAAACTTTAAGTTTAAAAAGTAAAGAATTCATTGAAGCTGCACATGCTGGTGGTGTAAACTCTCCAACAATTATTATGAGACATATTGTTCCTAATATTTTAGGTATTGTTATTGTCTATGTTACTTTAACAATACCCCAAGTTATATTAACAGAATCTTTTTTAAGTTTTTTAGGTCTTGGCGTTCAAGAACCCGCTACAAGCTGGGGAGTTCTTATTAATGACGGAGCACAAAACGTAACAATTGCTTGGTGGCGTCTGGTTTTTCCAGCATCTTTTTTAGTAATCACATTATTTTGCTTTAATTTTATCGGTGATGGTTTACGCGATGCTCTCGATCCAAAAGACCGCTAATATACTGGGGTGTTTTCATGACTTTACTAAGTGTAAATAATTTAAATGTTTCCTTCGCTACTCCAGATGGTTTTGTGAAAGCTGTCAATGGAATTAGTTTTTCTTTGAATCCAGGAGAAGCTTTAGGAATTGTTGGGGAATCAGGTTCTGGAAAAAGCCAACTTGTTTTAGGCTTAATGGGACTTCTTGCTCAAAATGGAAAAACAACTGGAAGTGTTAAATTTAATAATAATGAACTAATAGGTTTAAATCAAAACGAATTTAATAAAATTCGTGGCGATAAAATATCTATGATTTTCCAAGATCCAATGACATCATTAAATCCTTATTTAAGAATATCAAAACAAATGACTGAGGTTTTGATGTTTCACAAAAATATGAGTTATAGTGATGCAAAAAATGAATCTATAAAAATGCTTGATCTCGTTAAAATTCCTGATGCAAAAAACAGAGTGGATATGTATCCACATGAATTTTCTGGTGGGATGAGACAGCGTGTAATGATAGCCATGAGCCTACTTTGTAAACCTGATCTTTTAATTGCAGATGAACCGACAACAGCATTAGATGTTACTGTTCAAGCTCAAATTGTAACTTTACTTTGTGAACTTAAAAAAGATTTAGGAACAGCAATTATAATTATTACCCATGATTTAGGAGTTGTTGCTGGAATTTGTGATAATGTTATGGTTATGTATGCAGGAAGAACTATGGAATATGGTCCTGTAAATCATATATTTTACACCCCACAACATCCTTATACACAAGGCTTATTAAAATCAATTCCAAGACTTAATGATGAAACTTATGGAGATCTTCCCACAATACCAGGAAATCCTCCGAGTCTTTTAAATTTACCAAAAGGCTGCCCTTTTCAAGAAAGGTGCCTATATGCAGAAGAAAAATGCACTGTAAAACCACCACCTCTTGTTACTTTTGGAAATGATCTTAAAAAAGCATGTTATTTGGAGATCCAACAATGAGTGAAACCATTTTATCTGTAGAAAATTTAAAGGTACATTTTCCAATTGCAAAAAAAGGATCTTGGTTTAAAAAAGTAACACTTAAAGCAGTTGACGGTGTTACTTTTGATCTTCAAAAGGGAGAAACTTTAGGTGTTGTTGGTGAGTCTGGCTGTGGTAAATCGACACTTGCAAGAGCCATTATGCGACTCCTTCCTGCTACTGAAGGAAATGTTACTTTATTAAATAAGAATTTATTGGCTCTAGATAAAACTAAAATGAGAGAAGCTCGTAAAGATATTCAAATGATCTTTCAAGATCCTTTAGCATCTTTAAATCCAAGAATGACAGCGGGTGAAATCATTGCAGAACCCTTAAAAACATTTTATCCCAAGTTATCTAGCAATGAAATAAAAGCCAAAATTACAAATTTAATGAATTTAGTAGGTTTAATTCCTGAACATATAAACCGTTATCCTCATGAGTTTTCTGGTGGTCAATGCCAAAGAATTGGTATTGCACGCGCTCTTATTTTAAACCCTAAAATAATTGTTTGTGATGAACCTGTGAGTGCTTTGGATGTTTCAATTCAAGCTCAAATTGTAAACTTATTAAAAAAACTACAAAGAGATCTTGGCTTAACTCTTGTTTTTATTGCACACGATCTTAGCATCGTAAAACACATTAGCGATCGCATTATGGTTATGTATTTAGGCAGACCTGTAGAAATTGGAACCCGTGAACAAATATATAAAAATCCATTACATCCTTATACAAAAGCATTGTTATCTGCAGTTCCAATACCTGATCCAGAACTTGAAAAAAATAAAGTGGTTCAAATTTTACAAGGCGATCTACCTTCTCCAATCAATCCGCCGAGTGGCTGTCGTTTTAGAACACGCTGTCCTGTGGCCGAAGCAAGATGCGCACAAATTGAACCGACATTAAAAAAATCAAATTCAGGAGCATTAACAAGCTGCTTAAAGGTTATTTAATTTATGATTCAAATTAATATGCCCATTTTAATATATAAAAATTATAAGCAGTTTGAATATTTAAGAAGACAAATAATATAGCAATGAAGATAAATAGCGGTTTTCTATATTTACCAGAATAAGTACTTATTATAAAAAATATAGGAAATAAAAAACTAGCAAAACGAAATGAGTTTATCAGCTCTGCTTGCATAGGCAAGACCAATAAACAAGTTAAACAATAAAAGAAAATAGGTTTTGAATGTTTCCATAAGAAAAAACAAAAGAAAAGCATAATAAAAAAGAATATGTGATGCTTTATTGCTCCAAAAGAATAATCCTGAACAGTATTTTGCAATATAAATGTTTTAAAATATTCTGATATATTTTGGATATGATGCCAGTTACTTTGAGCATTTAAAAAAGCAAAAGCATTTTTAAATGCCAAATATTGATAAATTAAAAAACAGCAAAAAAAAGCACCAGAGATTAATCCTGAAAACAAAAAAACTTTTATTTTTTTATGCCTCAATTTATAATTATTCAAAGAAATAAAAGCAATTGCAATAGCCAAAATGATACCTTGATTTTTAGTTAATGAACATAGTCCTGCAACAATTGCAGCTGAAATCCAATGTTTTTTAAAAGCTAAATAAATTGAACTGAAAGATAATAATAAAAACAAAGATTCCGTATGACTAGTATGAAAAACATAAGAAGCAGGAGAGAAAACAAATAAAAACCAAACATACTTATTTTTTGGAATAAGCCAGGGTGGTAAGGAGCTATCTTTGTTTTGTATTAACTTTAATAATAATAAACAAAATAAAAGAAATAAAATTGTTGAAAGAATTGTTCCAATTAAAGCAGGATATACTACAAATGGAACAATTAGCTTAATTATAAAAATAATAAGAGGAAATAATGGATAAAAGGCAATGCTTTGATTTTCTTCATAACCATTTAGAACTATTTTTGTATACCAACCAGCATCCCAATGATCTAAAATTCGATTCAAATATGTCCATTGAATTGTGTGTTCTTGATTATAAAGTAAGATCAGCCATAATGCAAAATGTAAAAAAATCATCATTATAGATGATATTAATATAAACACTTTCATATTTTTAAGTTCCATTAAATGCCTCTAAAAAAAATATAAAAAACTATCAAAAAATACATTTTGATAGTTTTTTATAATACATTAAATATTTAAATACACAAGCCGTTTAATTTTTGTTTATTTTAATTAATATATTATTCCATTTTTCTTTTTTAGATCTGTTATTTCTTTATTATTATTTTTCAAAAAATTATTAAAATCTTCGATCAATTTTTTATTTTTTATAGTAGACATTTTATAATGATCTAATACATAAGGTAAGTCTTTTCGAAACATAAATTTGTTTTTATATTGAACATTATTATTAACAATATATAAAGCAACAGCTATATTAAAAAAAACCGCATCTATTTTATCCTTATATAAACTATCTATTAACTCAGAAATATTATTACTCTCTAAAAATTTAATATTTTTATTTTTGTCTTTATATTCTTTAACTTCAAATCCTCGAATTGTTCCAATTGTTTTAATTTCAGAAATATTTTTATTTTTATTTTCATTTTTCATAACAATGCCATCAATATAAGTAATAACATCGTCTGAATAAATAATATTTTTATTTTTCTTCATTTCGGATTGCCAATTAATAGAGTCCGGAAATTTAAAGTCAATATTTCCATCAATGAATTCTTTATAAAGTCGAAAAATAGGCATTGGCAAAAATTTAAATTTAATCCCAGTTTTTTGCATAAATAATTCAAATATATCATTTGAAAATCCTTTATAATTTCCAGATGAATCTATATAAAAATAGGGGGCATAATTTAAATTTTCTACACCAACACTATAAGTTTGAGACTGAGCATAATTAAATTGCAAAAATATAAATAGAAATATGCATTTGATACTTTTATTATAAAAATTCATTTTGCCTCTTTAAATAAAGATAAAATCTTCGAAAAGCATATGAATTATTATCGGTTGTTAAAAATTAAATTTTATTTATATTTTATTTTAAATTTATTCTTTTATTTTAAATACTTAAAGACAAACTTTGATCTAAGTGCGTTTAACTTTATAACTTACAGGGCATTGAACTGTAGGTAATATAACCACTTCATTCCAGTTCACACGGCTTGGTTCTTTTAAAGCCTTAATAATGAGTCTTGCAATATCTGTTGCCGTTAGACAGTCAACACCTTCATAAATACTATCTGCTAATTTTTCATTGCCTTTAAAACGAACTAGACTAAAATCTGTTTTAACCATACCTGGAGATATTAAAGAAACCCTCACATTTTTATCATGCAATTCTTGACGAAGAGATTCTGTAAATGCGCGAACAGCAAATTTAGAGGCACAATATACAGAACCGCCTTCATATGTATAATGACCAGCAATACTTCCTAAATTGATAATATGCCCAGAGCCATTAGCGACCATTTTTTTAGAAATTGCCGATGTTACCCTTACTAAAGAAGTAACATTTGTTTCTATCATACTTACAATGTCTTCTTCTTTAATGTCTGTAACCGGATCTTTTCCACTAGCAAGTCCAGCATTATTTATTAAAATATCAACATTTAAAGCATTATTTTTTTCTAAAATGGATATGATATTTTTATCGCAAATATCAGCTGCAATTATATTTACTTGAATATGAGGAAATTGAATTAAAACTTCATTTTTTAATAATTCAAGTCTCTCTTTTCTCCTTGCCAATAATATTAAATTTACGCCTTCACGAGCAAGCCATGCTGCCGTTGCAAGTCCAATTCCCGAACTTGCTCCCGTAACTAAAGCTAATTTACCATTTAATGAAATATCAGAATCAGAAAATATATTTTTTAATAAACTCATTAAATATTACTCCGCTATGGATACTTTACAATTATTTGCGAACCATTTAATGGACTTTCAAATTTCCATTGATTATTTTCAAGTTCAATCGCACTATTTGGATTTACAGCTATTTTTCCATTTCCACCAGGTATATCAATAATAAATTCAGGTATGCAAAGCCCTGAAATTTTTCCTCGTAAACTTTTTAATAAATGAATTGCTTGTTTTAAAGGAATTCGAAAATGTTCTGTTCCTTTAGCAAGATCTGGATAATGAATATAATATGGTTTTATGTTGTTTTCTACGGCGGTTTTTAATAAGGAAACTAATTTTTCTTCTGTATCATTAATATCTTTTAAAATAACAGACTGAAGTAAAACAGGAATTCCATTTCGAACCAACAAAGATATTGCATTTTTACATTCATTTGTAAATTCGCTCACACTATTTATATGTGCTGCAATCCAAATACTTTTATTTGTGTTTTTTAAAAGATCAATTAAATTTTGAGTAACTCTTGAAGGTAAAACAGAAGGAATTCGTGTATGAATTCGTATCACTTTTAAATGTGAAATTTCTTTTAGTTGTTCAAGTAAATTATTTAATGCTTTATCTGTGAGTGTTAAAGGATCGCCACCCGTTAAAATAACTTCCCAAATATTTGAATTTGCTTTAATATATTGAATTGCTTCTTCAAAATTTTCATGAGTCAAATTATTTTCAGAATTAGAAACTTTATATCTTCGAAAACAAAAACGACAATAAGAAGCACACATATATGTTACTTTTAATAAAACACGATCCGGGTAACGATGTGTAATTCCTTTAACAGGAGTCCATCTTTCATCGCCTATTGGATCTTCAAGCTCCTCAGGAAAAAAAAGAAGTTCGTTTGTAGATGGTATAAATTGTTTTGCTAATTCTTTATTATTATTTTTAATTTCATTTAAAAATAAATTAGGCACACGTATATCAAAATTATCTTTAACTAATTTTAATTGGTCTATTTGATTTTTATCAATGAGGTCATGTTTATTTAAAGTTTCTAAATCAATAATTCCTTTTGATAAATCACGCGCCCAATTATTTTCCATTTTCATAATTTTATTGAACCAATAATCTTTTCTAAATTTTTATTACGCCCAGAACTACTTTGTTTCGTTCTTACAAAACTTAACGTAACATGATTTGTTGTAATTAAGGATACATCCTGCGACATATCTTGCGGTTCGAATCTTGCTAAACCCCCGATTAAATAAATTTTTGTATTTTTTTTCTGACTTGGAATCAGTTCTTCAATATGAGGAACATAAAGAGATTCCCCACCACATTCGGCAAATGCAATATTTTTTGCTTTTTGAGGCACATTTATATTTAATATTTCTAGATTAGGCCAATCCATTGAACTCGAATTTGAAATCACTTGCTCTACAATATGAGACGCTTGGGTAAAAAGACTTTCTAAGGAATCTGGTTGTAGGCTGTCTGTATCAGCAGAAACAGCTATAGCCCGAAAACCCATTAAAGCTGCTTCTGTTGCAGCGCCAACTGTTCCACTATAATTCACATCAATTCCCACATTCAATCCATGATTTATTCCTGAAACGACAAAATCGGGTGGGTCTGTTTTTAAAATATGGCTGAGTGCAATAGCAGCACAATCCGCAGGAGATCCATCAACAGCATAAATATTTTCAGATACTTGCGTTACACAAACGGGCTGATAAAAAGTCATAGCATGAGATTGGGCGCTTCGTTCGCCATTTGGAGCTACAACTGTTATTTTATGGCCAAGTGAACTCAGGTAATTAGCTAAAACCTGAATGCCTTTTGCTTTATACCCATCATCATTGCAAAGGAGTAAATGCATAGTGAAACCAACCTTATTTATTTGGACAACGATATTAATAGGGCTTTTAATCATATTTAATTCAGCAGCCACAGCATTGTCATTTCAAAATTCTCCTCATTTATCAATAGAAAATTTAAAAAAATCAATGGAATGGTTTACTGCAGAACCTCACCCCATGGGTTCTAAAAACCAATCTAAATTAGCAGCGGACCTTAAGCAAACGTTAAATCAATTTGGATTGCTAACAAGTGAGATTAAATTTAAAGCAACAATCCCAAATACGGATTCACCTCAATTTGGTGGTTTACAAAAAGACGCTTTTTTAACAAAAGAAGTAACAGGATATAATATCGTCTCTACAATAAAAGGTAAATCCGATTGTAGTGTCTTAATAGGAGGACACTACGATACAAAATATTTTAAAGATTTTAAATTTGTTGGAGCGAATGATGGCGGTTCTTCTACCGTTTTAATGATGGAATTAGCAAGGGTCTTAAAGAAAAACAAATTTAAAGAAAATATGCTTGGATCTTGCAATATAAATTTTATTTTTTTTGACGGAGAAGAGTCTGTTCTTCCAAATTGGATTGATGGAGAAAATATTCTTAAATTACAAGACAATACTTATGGCTCAAGAGATTTTTCAAATAAATTAACAAAAAACAAAAACGGGAAATATATTTTTGAAAAAAAACCGATTCATTTAATTTTAATTATTGATATGGTTGGTCATAAAAATCAGGAACTATTAATTACAAAAGGTTCTCATAGTGAATATTCAAAATTATTTATTCAGTCATCAAATAAAATAAAAATAAAAGAAGCAAATTTTTTAATGGAAGATGATCATACTCCATTTTTAACTTTAAGTATTCCTTTACTTCATATCATAGATTGGAAAAATACTGAGGAATGGCATACTAAAAAAGATACATCCGATATTATTTCTTATGAAGCAATTGCAAATTTTGGAGAATCTATTATTCAATTTCTATCTTCTAAAAGGATTTAAAATGACTATTGAATCTAATAAAAATTCAAAAATATCTTTATTTTTAGGTGGAGGACAATCGGGTAAAAGTATTTTTGCAGAAAATTGTGCTAAAAAATGGGAAAATGTTTTATTTTATGCAACTGGCGGCCAAATTGAAAATTCACCAGAATGGGAATTACGAATTAAAAAACACCGAGAGAGAAGACCAAGTCATTGGCTCACTATGGAATATCCTATTGAAATTGAAGATGTTATTAAAATGAGTGAAGAAAAAAAAGTGGATATTGTACTAATTGATTGTTTAACTCTTTGGATGGGATGGCAAATATCTAAAAGTGTTCAAAATTATACACAGGTACAGCTTTTAAAACACCTCGAAATGGAATATCAGCATTTTATTAAACAACTTTGGAAATTCAAGTGTCCTATACTTGTAGTTTCTAACGAAGTCGGAGAAGGTGTCATTCCGGGTTCGGAAACAGGACGTATTTTTAGAGAAGCTTTAGGAGCAATGAATTTAGCATTAGGAGAGATATCTCAATGTATCACTTTTAGTATTGCCGGACAAAATTTACTTTTAAAATCTTCTAAAAATAAATTTATAGATGGTTTTTGTTCCACGGGAATCATAAATGAAAATTTTATTTTTTCTGAATTAAATAATAATCCTAATTTGGAGTAATTCATGTCTCTAAATGACAGTTCAAATAAACAAATGATTTTAAGTGAAAAATCAATTCAAATTCAAAGTATGTTTGATAAAATATCGAAACGTTATGATTTATTAAATCGACTTTTATCTGCAGGCCAAGATACAAGATGGCGCAACAAAATGATTCGCTCCATGCCATCCATAGTTTCAAAACAAGGTACTCTTTATGATATAGCTTGTGGCACTGGTGATGTTTTATTAAATACAAAAAGAAAGAGAAAAGATTATTCTAATTTAATAGGCTTTGATATTTCTGAAGGAATGCTTAGTCAAGCAAGAATAAGGTCTAAATTAAAGCAATATGATATTCAATTTATTCAAGCTTCTGCTGAACAAATTCCAGCAGAAAATAATTCTGCTGATTGTATTACAATTTCATTTGGTTTGCGAAATGTAGACAATAGAGAGACAGCACTCCAAGAGTTTCATAGAATATTAAAAAAAGGAGGAACTCTTTTTGTTTTGGAGTTTTTTCCATCTGAAAGCACTTTTTTTGCAAAAGTTTTTGATATTTATTTTAAAAAAGTTCTTCCTAAGATTGGCGGATTAATTTCTGATAAATCTGCTTATGAATATCTACCAAAAAGTGTTTCTACCATGCCATCTGGAAAAGAATTTAAACAAATTCTTTCAAATATTGGTTTTATTGAAATTGAACAAACCTTATGGCTTGGAGGAGCTACCCGACTTTTCAAAGCAGTTAAAAAAAGCTAAAAGAAAACCGAGTAACTTGTTTTAAACAAAAAAAACGAGCATTATTCTTTTCGAGTATATTTTGTTTCATTATCTGTTTCTTTATTGAGGAGCTTTAAAATGTTGAAAAGACCTAAAATTACTGTTGTTGGAGCTGGCGGAAATGTGGGCGCATCTGTTATTCAATGGTGTGCTCAAAAAGAATTAGGTGATTTGGTATTAATAGACCTAAAACCAAATGTAGCTCAAGGACGCGCTCTTGATCTAGCTCAAGGCGGAGCTTTTGCAGGTTTTAATGCAAGTTTTACCTCTACAGATGACTCCTCACTCATGCAAGATTCCGATGTTGTTGTTGTTACAGCTGGAGTTCCACGTAAACCTGGACAAACTCGTGAAGAGCTTGTTGGAATTAACGCAGGAATCGTAAAAACAGTTTGTGAAAACATCAAAAAATATGCTCCAAATTGTGTTTTAATTCTTGTTTCAAATCCACTCGACGCAATGTTAACTGTTGCTCAAAAAGTAACAAGTTTTCCTCGTGAAAGAGTCATTGGTATGTCTGGTGTATTAGACTCTTCCCGTTTTCGTAGCAATATTGCGCGCGCTCTTAATGTGCACATTAAAGATGTTTCTGCTATTGTTATTGGCGCACATACAGATAAAGACATGGTTCCTGTAACAAGCACTGCGACTGTTGGTGGTGTTCCTTTAAACAAATTATTAAATGCGGAACAAATAGCAGACGTTGTTAGTAGAACAAAACGCGGTGGTGCTGAATTAACTGAACTTATTGGAACTTCTGCATGGGTTGCTCCTGGTTTTGGCGTAACAGCTATGGTGGAAAGTATTGTATTAAACCAAGGTCGTATTTTACCTTGTTCTGTTGAGTTAAAAGGCGAATATGAAATTTCAGAAGGTGCTTGTCTCTGCGTTCCTGTTAAATTAACAAATAAAGGAGCAGAAAAAGTATTTGAAATTGATCTTTCTTCCGACGAAAAAGCAGCATTAAAAGCAGCTCATACAGCTTATTTAGAAGTTAGAAAAATTGCTTTAAACAGTATTTAATAACGAGAATACTTTTGAACTGTTTTCTTATAATCAAATTGCTAAAGTTTATAAAAGCGGGAAGCAATTATAATTAAAAGATCTCTTAATTCATTTCTTAAGAGATTTTTGTTTTTTGTGTTAGATATATGGAGAAAAAATTGTCTAAGATAAATGAAGAAGTTTTTTTAAGCATTATTATTCCTGTTTTTAATGAAAATGAAACGATTAAAACTTGTTATCATGAAATCAATAAAAAACTTGAAATTTATAAAAGTGTCTTAGAAATCATTTTTATTGATGATGGAAGCTCTGATAATAGTGTTCAAATTCTTAAAGAACTATCACAAGAAGACAATAGAATTAAGTGCATTTTTTTATCCCGGAATTTTGGAAAAGAAGCGGCAATGAGCGCTGGAATAAATCACACGAATGGCAAATATATAGTGCAAATTGATTGTGATCTACAAGACCCTCCCGAAATTATTCCAAGTATGATTGAAACATTAGAAAAAAATAATTGTGATGTTGTCTATGGAATTAGAACTGAAAGAGCAGGAGAATCCTTTGTTAAAAGATCTACCTCCTATTTATTTTATAAATTAATTGATAAAATGTCGCATATAGAAATTCCTAGAAATACTGGTGATTTTCGAGTAATGAACAAACAAGTCATTTTAGCATTGAGAGAACTTCCAGAAACACAGCGTTTTATGAAAGGTCTTTTTTCCTGGGTAGGTTTTAAGCAAATTGGTTTTTATTATAAAAGAAATAAGAGGATTGCTGGAAAAACAAAATTCAACTATTATAAATTATGGAACTTTGCATTAGAAGGGATAACATCTTTTACAAACATCCCATTAAAAGTTGCTACATATATTGGATTTTCTATTTCTTTCATTGCATTTTTAATATCTATTTTCTATTTAGCAAAGTATTTTATAATTGGTGATAAAATTCAAGGTTTTTTAACGTTAATTGTTTCTATTTTATTTATGGGTGGAATCCAACTCATGTTTTTAGGCATTTTGGGTGAATACTTAGGAAGAACATACCTTGAAACAAAAAGAAGGCCCTTATATGTTATTAAAGAAAAAATAAATTTATAAAATATTAATTGTCTACCAATTTACAAGCATAATACGAGCCTATCTCTTGACATGTAAAATTTTTATTATTTTCAATATTTTTAAATAAGTTTTTTTGACTTTTTAATACATAATAAACACTATTTTTATCAAAATTTCCATCTGAAATTATTTTAAAAATATTTTGCTCATTTTTTTTCATAAAACTATCATCATTTCTACTAAAATAACCAACATTTGTTGTATAACCATATTTTGCTGTTAAATACCAAAAATCCTTATAAAGAATATCTGCCGAAGTTGGATAAAAAACTAAATTCTTTTTATCCCCAACAAATGAGACCCATTTTTTAATATAATCTTCATCATAAGAAATATTACCAGATTGGAAAGGAATTCTTTTATATAAAGGATATATATCCCATAGTTGAATTAAGAAAAGGATAAATAATATTATTATTTTTTTACTAAGACTTCTATTACTTAGAACCCATTTTAGCAATACATACAAAACAATTAAATAACACATTGGCCAAACATATCGACCATTAGATCGAAATGTTCCAAAAATATTTAAAATAATCTCAGGAAATTTAATTTCAAGTATTGTAAAATCAAAAAATTTTATTATTGGAAGCAAAGAAAATAAAAACAACAAAAATACTGAAATATTTAAATAAATATACTTTTTATCGAAGCACTGCTTAATATTATATTTTTTTTGAAAGAATAAAGGAATTATTAAAATTAAAACACCTAAACCTAAATAACCAAATCCTTCAAACTTATCTGAAGGAGTAAATAAAGGATTTATAAATTGAGATACATTTCTAGATAAAGGATTAAAAAAAACATTTAAATTTGATGAATAAACACCAAATCCAGAATCATAAATCCCTTTTAAATGAAAATACCCTATTAAATACCAAGAAAAATAAGTAAAAAAGCAAACTCCAATTATATTCATAAATACATATTTTAAATTAATCTCTTTTAAAGAAATCATACTCAATAAAAACATAATATAAAATACTATAACCATTAATACAATATAAGGATGAACCCAAACTGAAAACAATAATACTAAAGTTAAATAAAATAGTTTCATATTTGAAGATATTCTAGATAGAAAAATACAAAAAATAGCTAATATAATCCAATGACAATTTAAAGTAATATGAGCAAAACGATTTAAAAGAATAGGAGATAAAAATAAGAAAAAGGAACAAATTATTTTTAAAATAATATGCATATTCCATTTTTTTAATAAAAGGGCCGAGAAAAACCCCTGTAATATATAACAAATAAATAGCCAAAGGCCTAAATATTGATATTCAGGATTCCAAATAGGCTTTAATATCTTAAAAAGAAAAGCGAGTATTGGTATTGAGTCACTATAACCAACAGATGTACCTATTGGATAGTTAAGTAAATTATTAACCCCAAAAGGAAATTGCCAAGGAACACTTTGAAAAACATAACCACCTAAATAATTTTGAAGCCAATCTGAACTATTTAACCACAAAGTTTCTTTAGGATTTATAATTAAAAAAGAAAAACGAATATAAAATATTAAAACACCTAAAAGACTCGAAATAGCCGCTGAAATTAAAAAAACACGCCTATCATTTAATTGTCCCAATTTTTCAAATATTTTTTTAAAAATAAAATACAATTTATCCATAAATAAAAGCATATAGAACATTATAAATAAAAGTATTGGAAAAAAATAAATTCTCATATTTTTCATTTCACATGATGGAGAATAGCGAGAATTAGTGCAATTATTTTCTAACCAATTTAATTGATTTTTTAATACCAATAAAGAAATTATTAAAGAAACTAGTAAAAAAATAAATTTACTATATTTCAGCTTTCTTATATTTTCTAATAATCTAAAAAAAATTATTTGCTTCATAAGCTCTTTCTATTTATTTAATGAACTCTTATAAGACCGTTAATGACCAACTTAGAAATTAAATTTTAAAACCATTTCATTTTTTAAATGATCAAGGTATTAATATAAGTCTTAGGCAGATGCTATTCAAATACTCTGCTCGTAAAAATTTTGTGATACCAATTTATTAAAAAGGGTCTAAAAATGATTAAATTTATACCAATCTTAACTTTAGCAGCACTATTAACGACAAGCTGTTTTGAAAACTCAACTCCAACAAATCAGCAGGTATTATCTGCTGCATCTTGTCCCGTGGCAGCTGTTTCCGTCTTTAAAGTTTCTTTTAACGAATCTCAAGGAAAATATCTAATTTTTCACGGTTCTTCTTCTGACCCTAAATCTTTGCCAAACCCTTTAACGGTTGAAAACTTGCAAATGGCTCAAATACAAGCTCCCCAAGGCAGCACAGGAGAAATTGCTAAATTAAACTTCAATAAAAGTGATGGTAAATGCAATCCTGTATTAGAAATGACCCAAGGATATAAAATTGAATTAGCTGCCGCTTCTGGAAATTCAGCAAATTCAAATGGAGGCGCCACCAATAATGGATCTTCACAAGGAAGTTCTTGGGCTCCATTTTTAATGGGAGCACTTGTTGGAAATGCTGTATCTAATGCAATGCAACCAAGATACGCACCTCCCGCATATTATTTACCACCACCCGCAGCCTCAGCAGGCCAAGGTGGCTTGGTAACTGGTGGGGTTTCAGGAAAAACTCCTGATGAAATGAATAAAAAATATGAATCACAATATAAACAACCTCCTAAGAAAGGCTTCTTTTCAAAATCAGGAAATTCAACTACAACTGCAGATTCAGAAACAAAACCTAAAAAGAAAGGGTTTTTTTCTGGAGGCAGTGAAAATGGTTCCTCCACTAAAAAAAGTGGTAGTTTTTTTAAGAAAAAGAAAAAATAAAGGTAATCATTTTAGTTTAGGTTATTATAAATAAAGGAGTATTTATGTCTAATTTTTATGCTGGTGTTGTAAGAAAAAAATTCACTTTAATGTGCGTTTCTCCAGAAGGTTCCCAAATTGAAATCGTATCTTGTTATGACGATAATGCAGCAAAAGTAAGTAAACAAGCTTCTGAAAAAATCCTTTCTCTAATGGAAGAAAGCTTTGAATTGGAAGAAGGATTTAAAATGAAAATAGTAGAAACAATGGAATCTGCTGAAGACATTCCTCTTGTTGAAGTAAAAGATAAAAAAGAAGCTTCTTTTTAATTTAATAAATAAAGTTTTTAATATTTCCCCTCTCTTAACACTATATTAATATGCAACAAAATTAATATGGTGTTTTTTTATTAACTATTTCTTATTCATATATTCATAAAAAAATCATTCTAAATTTTATTTAATTTATTTTTAAAAATGTTACATAAAGATTAATTAATTCACAAATTAATTAATTAAATCAGCAATAAAAAACATTTAATTTAAAAGTAATTATTAGTTAACTTAAATTATTATAAACATTTAAAACCATCAAATTACTTTATTGTAATCTTTGATTCTTTTTAATTATGCTTTAAACCTTTAGGAATTGGGATAATTATGTACGATCTAAGCAATATTCGCATTTATAAAGACGAAACAAGTTCATTTATAAAATTCAGTTTATATGATAATACAAGACCGTATAAAAAATCATCAAGCTTAATTATTACAGCTAATGGAAGATATTTACCAACTTCAGGCAAGTTATTAAGAACAGAAATTAGTGATGTGGGATTTTACTGTTTTCATAACCGATCATTAAAAGATGAATGTTTCTCTTTATTAAGAAAAATAACACAAACAAAAACTAAAGTTTATGAAACAATTGGTAAAGGCGTTACTTTTTATGACTATAATCTTTCAGACTATTCATATGGTAATTTTTACTATTCTAGTGAATCATTAAATAAACAAGACTATATCGTCGCTTTATTACTTGAATCCTATTTATATGAAAAAGAAAATGTTTACGGATCACAATATAGCTACGGAAGCCTTTTACTGAATGAAGTGCCAGATATCATAATTTTAAAAAATTCAACTTCATTATTCAATTTATTAAATGATAAATTAAATTCAAACTATAAAAGCATTTTTTGTAATATAACCAGAGAAGAACTTGGAAAAATAAGAGCTTCAATGGCTGATAATGAGAGATATGATTTTCCATTAAGCTCTCAGAAAAAGTTACAAATTGAAAAATCAGTTATAGAAAAATTAAAAATGATTGGTATTGTAAAAAGCTATACAACCAGTGGTAGCTCATACTCTGTTTCTGGAAGTGCTTTATCTCATCCGAGCAGCACACACACCTCAGCGGGAAGTATTTATGGTTCCCTTGGTAGCGCTTATACAACAACAGGAAGTACTTATACTTCAGGATTGAGTTCTCACTCATATAAACCAAGTTCTTATATTTCTATTCCAATTTCATACACTTCTACACCAAGCTCATACACTTCTACACCAAGCTCATATACTTCTACACCAAGCTCATATACTTCTACACCAAGCTCATATACTTCTACACCAAGCTCATATACTTCTACACCAAGCTCATACACTTCTACACCAAGCTCATACACTTCCACTCCAAGCTCATATACTTCTACACCAAGCTCTTATACATCAGGTGGAGGAGTCTCAACTCATTATGGTGGCATTCCATACTATTATTCGGGATTAAGCTCGTCATCTACAAGTTCTAGCAAAAAGAATTCTAAATATACTCGTTTTTGGGATATTCACATTTCGGGTTCATCAGGAAAATACGATTTTGTAAATGATATTGGAAGCCAAAAATCACATCAAGAAACAAAATATAATAATCTTAAAAACTCTAAAAATTATATTATTGCATCATCAGGTAAGCATATCAGACCAGCACCAATTACATCTAGTTTACCTAATGAAGGATACATAACTTCTTGCATAACTACGACTGATATTCTTTCCCATATTTATTCAAGAGAAAATCGAGATTTAGTTGACTGGGTTTCTGATAATAGTTGCAGAGGAAAAATAAGAATCAATTGCCATGGTGATGGAAATGGAAAATTGGGAATGGAGCATGAATATTTTTTTGCAAGTGATATAGCACAGTGGCTTATTAATTGTGGTTTACACAATGCTGTATTTACAAAAAGAGGAGAAGAAAGAACAAATGGCCTTATAACTGTTAACTTAGCTGCTTGTATGGTTGCTAGATATGACGTCGTAACAGCAAAATTTAGCGCACTTGAAAGTAAAACTTCATATGCTTTAGACTCTGCTATCGATAGATTTGTAAAAGAAATGCGTACAAATGGGCACTATGGATTAGCAGTTACAGGAAGTAGCGAAATTGTATGTCAATCAGGTGGAAAAATATATAGAAGTCTTCCTAAATTACCTATATGCTTTACTGAAAATCCCTATATGGATCTTAATAATGGTTATGACTATTGGAGATATTATGCTGACAAACATATTTCTTGTTTTGAAAAATATGGATCTAATTTAGGATTTACGGTTCCAAGCGGTTGGCAATTAACCAATAGTACAGATACAAGTGGTGGAAAAATAAATATACCTAACATTTATTCAATTGAAAACAGCAGATATTACAATCCAGACTCTTCTCCAAGTGGGGAATGGATTTTAAAATTAAAAGATGCTCGATACTCAAGAGATTTCGCTTCAATTGTTATGATACCATCAGGATGGATTGTAGATAAATATTTAAAAACAATTGATCCTCCCGTTGGATGGATTGTAACAGCGAATGCATATGGTACAGGAGGAACGGTTTGTAGCCGATCTCATTCAGGCATAAATGATACTGAAAAATTAACAAAAACACCTTATAAAATTAGAGCTATAGTATAATTATTAGAAATAAAATTTCAAAAACCCATACTTTTTAAGGCGCGTCTTACTTCGTTACCTTTATTTTTTTCCATAAAAGTAACACCATCTTGTCCAGAAAAAGCTTTTTGAGAATCGACTGAAGATTCAATTAACTTTTCGTTAATTTCAATTAATTTATCAATAAGTATATTACCACTTTCAATTAAACTTTGATTTTGGTTTGTATCATTTAAAACTTTCAGAATAGTATCTTCCACATTTTTAATATGCCCTTTCTGCATATCAGTGCCTTCAGAAATAATTTGTATTTGTTCCTTTAATCCATCAACACCTTCTGATATTCTTTGAAAGGCATCGAGAGCTTTTTTACTTACAATTTCTCCTTCTTTTATTCTTTCATTCATTGTTCTTATTATTTGATTAACTTTAATTGAGCTTTCATTTAACAAATCTTTAATTTGTTTTGCTGATTTTCCGCTTGTACGGGCAAGTGTTTCTACTTCTTCAGAAACAACAGAAAATCCTTTTCCGTGATCGCCCGCCCTTGCAGCTTCTATTGAAGCATTCATCGCTAGCAATTCAGTTTTTGCTACGATATCTGTGATTACAATAGATTTTAATGTAATTTGATTAATAATTTGTAACATTTTATCCATATCACCAGTAGCACTTTTAATAACTTCAATAGATTGCCCTAATTTTTCCATTATAGAAGCCGCTTCTTTTAAACGATTTTCAGCGCTAATTGTGATTGTTTTGCAATCATTAATTTCTTGAATTGTTTTTGAAATCATTTGAAATATTTGATTAATTGTATTTGTTGTTTGTGACGTAAATTCAAATTGTTTACCAAATGAATTTGCAATATTTTTTTTAGGATAAATAAACTCATTAATAGTACTTTGACTTTTTTCAATATAATTTTGAAATAAAATACCAACCATAAAAGATTTTTTTTGAATTTTGCGAATATAATAATACATAATATATTCCATAAAAACCAATGGTACAGAAATAATAATGAAATAATTTATAATATTTTTTAAGCCTGAACCAAATAAAAATATAATCATTAAAGTAAATGAAAAAATGATAAGGTTAGAAAAAAATAGTGAAATTAATATTTTAAACTTTAAGCCAGAAAAAGAATTTTTTTTAGAATATTGCTCTTTATCCATTTTTTCTTACTCCAGACCAATACTCATTTAATACATAAGCAACTTCTTTAATATTTTCAAAGTTTTTTAAATTTATATCATATATTTTTAATAAATTTACTGTATCCGTTATATTTTTTTTCAAAATATTACGCATTTCAAAATTGGCCGAATTAATTTGATCTATACTTAATTTTTGTTCCCAAGTTGCAACACGTATATTTTCTGAATGACTAGAAATACCAAACATTTCTGCTTTGATAGCACTAAAAACGGCCAATGCATTATTACTTGAAACTTTTCCAACTTCTACTCTAGACTGATTCGCTTCAATTATAATTTGAATTTGCTTTTGACTTTCAATAACAATATTTTCAATTTCATTTGCTTCATTTCCACTATGTTTAGCTAGGTTTCCAACTTCTTCAGCAACAACAGAAAAACCTTTTCCCGTTTGTCCTGCTTTAGCAGCTTCAATAGAAGCATTTAAAGATAATAATTCTGTTGTAGAAACAATAGTATGTATTGTAGATGTATCATTGCTAATTTGTTTTATAAGACTTGATATTTCTACTAATCCATCTTTTGTTTTTTCAATTGTTAATATTGAATCAACCATTTTTTGCATTATTTCATTGCCTTCATTTACATCTCTAGTTACTTTGTCTGAAAGCTCTTTACAAACTTCTGAATTTTTGGTTGTTTCAATTAACATAGATATAATATCTTGCATTAGCTTAGAACTTTCAGTTAGTTCATCTAACTCGCTTCCAGTAGTTGAAATGAATCCGCTTAGATTGTCCTTTATATTTTTTAAGGAATTATCTCCCATAGAGCAATTTTCTGAAATATAAAAAAAATCTTCATTTATGCTTTTCACAAACTTTGATATAAGAATTCTCGTTAAAATAATAGATAAAAATGTAATTAATAATAAAGAAAAAAACGAAAAGATTAAATACTTATCTTTAATACCATCAATATAAATAAGATAAAAACTTAAAGCACAACATGCAAGTAGCATTAATACCATTAATGCCCATACTCTATTTTTTGCAGAAATATTTTTCAAAAATGAAAACATTCCTTAAACTTTCAATTTATTAGCAAATAATTTTGCCAAATTTCATAAAACGTATCGTCACTCTTTTCCAAAAAAAAATTCAATTGTAGGAAAAAATGTAGTAGTTTGATAAGAATTGTCACTCTTATAAAGGAAACAAAATGACAAACAGATTAAAAGAACCTTCAGCAAATGGCCTCAAAACGATTCAAAAAGAATTTGATTTATATCAAAATAATGCCTTTGAAAAACGAAGCGCAAGCTTTTTTTCATTAGAACTTTGTGGAGAGAGCGGTGAATTGGCAAATTTAGAAAAAAAAATATGGAGAGATCCAACGAAAGAAATAGAAATGGATAAACTTTCCGACGAAGCCGCAGATGTTTTTATAGCTCTTATGAATTATTGCAATTCAAGAAATATAAATCTAGAAGAGTCCGTCCATTCAAAACTAAAACGGATAGAAGACAAACGCCTTAAAGGGCTTATGGGAAAAATAAAAGAATAAATTATATATTAGCTATTATAGATAATTTATTTGGAATAACAGAAAAAGAAGCAGGCAAATATCCTGGCATTTCACCATCAGACTCCGCCGGTATATTTGCATTTTCTTGAGATTTTATTTTAATTGTAGTTGCTTCTCTTTCAATTATATCGTTTTCTAGACCTTTGTAATTTCCTGAATATAGTCGGTTAAGTAAAAATATCGATTTTATTTTATTCATTTTACGAATTTGAACAACTTTAAATTTACCGTTATTTATGGCAGCCTCTCTTGAAATTCTCATTCCTCCACCACAATATTGTCCATTGCAAATAAAAAGAACCCGTAGATCAAAAGGAACGTAAGATTCATTATCAAAAGAAATTTGAACAGGAAAAGATTGATTTTTTAATAAAGTTTTAATTGCAGCAAATAAAAAAGCTGCTCTTTTTCCATATTTTTTACCTGAGTCATTTAATCTTTTTACAGTCTCACCGTTTGCGCCACACCCTGCAATATTAATAAAGTAACGAGAATGAAAACTTTTATTTTGAAATTCAATAAATCCAACATCCGATAAAATTAAGTTTCTTTGTTTTATAATATTTAAAGCTTTATTAATATTGTTAGGAATACCAATAGATTTAATAAAATCACTACCTGTTCCAAGAGGAATAAATGCCAAAGAGGGAATTAAATTATTTTCTGTAACGTTATTTAATTTTAAAGGGCTTCCATGTATTTTAGGAAAATTAGAATTACTTGAGTTTAAAAGCTGATTTCCTAACAATCCATTCACAATTTCATTTATTGTGCCATCACCACCAACCGCAACAACAATCTCATAGCCTCTTTTTTTTGCAAAATAAGCTAATAAAGATGCCTCATATTGACAAGTAGTAAAAACCCAATTTGCATCAGGAAAAAACTTTAAAACTTGGGGAAGAATTTTTTTTTCCCAAATTTTAAAGGATTCGCCTGATCTTGATTTTGGATTCACAATAAATAAAATATTTGGATCCATTCGTTAATCAATTTCCTGTACAGTAAATAAGTTTGAATTTCTTTCCGAAACACTAGAAGCTGTTAAAGAAACAAAGACAAATTTTTCACCTTTTTTAAAGTTGAAACTTTTTACCAATATTTCTTTTATTTCAGAAAGTATTCTTTCTACTTGGCTTCTAGATTCAAGAACAACTGCGGTTACAGATCTTAACAAATTCATTTGTCTCATAATCTTTTTATTACATGTTATGGCAATAATTTCGGTTGGTGTTCTCATAGAAGATAATTTCATTGCCGTATAACCACCTTCCGTAAAACAAACAATTGCTTTTACATTCGCTTGTTGTGCAATACGAATGGCTCCGTAAGTAACAGCATCATCGTCTGATGGGATTTCATTCATTTCAAATGGATGCCATTTTTTTTCAAACCAAGCTTCACTGTTCACGAGAGTTTCTAAAGTAACTTGAGCAACTAAAGAAGCATTTGGACCTTCTGTTACTTCATGAGATAGAACCAAGGCATCTGCACCATCTGCTGCCGCATTTGCCATATCTGAAACTTCTGCTCGTGTTGGATTGGCATTTACATACATAGAGTGCATAAGCTCGGAAGCTACAATCACTGTTTTTGATAATTTATTGCAACGGGCAATAAGCTCTTTTTGAATAATAGGTAAGTTATGTGGATGCTCATCAATTCCAAGCTCAGAACGACTTAAAAACACGCCATCAATATGTTTCATTAATGTTGGCAATAAATCTAGGGAGCGCTTGGAATCTACCTTTAATAAAAAGCGAGGAGGAAGTATTGCTTCCACTTCATGAATACTTTTTGAAATTGGGATACTTGGGTGTCTTTCAGAAAAAGGTGCGTTTTCTCCTAAAATTCCAGCTTTGATTGCTAACAATTCATTTTCAGATTTAATTCCATCTACAATGACATAATCTGCTAATGAAGAAAATCCTGTTTGCAATGTTCTTTCATCTTCAGGCAATAACGGAAATAAATCACGAGACATGCTTGGCGAGTGAACATCTACACCAGAAAGTAACATGCCCCCATTTTCTACTAAACAGCGCAGTGTCATACCAGATTTAAAGTTTTTAGGTACATCAAGTACTTTTAGTTCAACAGCTCCATAAGACACACTTATTTTTGAGCCTTCTTTAATATTTGTAAGCTGATCTTCACTAGAAACAATAATTTCAACATTTTTTGTCGTTGATGTGACAGGTCTTAAAGAAGCGCAAAAATTAAAATCGACAATAAAAGTGATATCTATTTCAGATCCATCTGCAACTTCAATTGGCGCACCATGTAAAGATAAAATAGAACGGCGCCCAATAAAACTTAATAAAAAAGGAACTTGCCCTTCACTATGCTGAACATCTTCACTAGCTAATTGTTTGCTTATTTCAAGTCTGAGTTTAATTATATTTGGCAAAGCGCTTGAAGAATAGGACATTCTTACAGCATCTAAGCGATTTTGGGTAATAACAGCTGCTATATTTTCAACACCTAATTTATCACAACCATTATTTGTAACTGTCCAAATGAGCTTCGCTTTTGACTTTTTATCCATATCTTTGTTCTTTCCCTAAAGTATTTTGTTTGAGGACACCCGTATTGATATACCTCAAAGCATCCTTATAAATATCTCAGCGAAAATAGAACCAGCAAGAATAAAGATCAATTCACTACTTTAAATTTTTACGTTTGCAATTTTCAGAGTTCGCACAATCAGCGAAAAGTTCCATTTTATGCGATTTTAAAACAAACCCAAGATTTTTAGCTACTAATTCTTGGCGTTTTTCTAACTCCTCATCATAAAATTCAACAATATCATGACATTGATTACAAATAAGATGATCATGGTGTTCATCACCTTGATCTGCAAATTCAAAACTAGCTCTATCCCCACCAAAATGACGCTCTACAAGAATTTGAGAATCCGTCATCATTTTAAGAGTACGATAAACAGTTGCTAAACCAATAGAACTATCTATTTTTTTAACTTCATTCGAAATCGTCTCAGCATCAACATGACGTCCAGAGGAAAGGACGGCATCTAGAATAATTTTCCTCTGCCTTGTTTGCCTTAACCCTAGTTGGCTTAAATATTCATCAAAGACTTTATGTAAATGCGCCCTCTTTGGGAGGCTATCACCAGATCTACGGGATGTCGTCATAAAAACTCACAAAAAAACAAATTGACTATTACATTGCAAAAAATGAAAATAAAGAAATTAGCTTCAGCTTAAAATATAGGGAATGCAATATGCGTTTATTTGCAACATTGTTACTCGCAATAGCTTTAAGTCTTGTAAGCGGAGTATCGTTATCTCCAACAACAGCTTACGGAGAGAATTCAAAGAATGCAAGGACATTCCCTCCTCTCTTAAATTGCCAAGAATCAAAATCACGAATAGATTCCATGCTTGATTTGCATTTTTATTATAATGAAATGAATGATGAATTATCCCAAAGAACAAT
The DNA here is from genome assembly GCF_009208775.1 of Silvanigrella paludirubra. NCBI lineage: Bacteria > Pseudomonadati > Bdellovibrionota > Oligoflexia > Silvanigrellales > Silvanigrellaceae > Silvanigrella > Silvanigrella paludirubra. The sequence continues at coordinate 109,985 of NZ_WFLM01000006.1, forward strand.
CAAAAAAATTTTTGAAAACTTAGACCAAAATAAAGTGTTTTTTATAAAGCAGGATATTGAATATTTTCAAAATAATGAAAAAAATATTTCAAAAAAAATAAAAATAAATAATTGTGATTTTTTATTTGAAATTCATAAAGTATTTATAAAACGTGTTCATGAAAGAATGCAAAAAGTAAAATCAATTTTAACAAAAGAACTTGATTTCAATAAAACTGATTATATTAATATTGCAAAACAAGATTGGCCAATCAGTTCTGAAGATGCAAACGAGAAAATTAAAAAAAGAATTAAATTACAGTTTTTATCTACAAAACAACCTGAAGAAAATGATAACAAAGTTAGAGAAAGATTATTAAAAAACTTTGTTCGGTTAGAAAGAAAATTTTATGAGTTAGATAATGACAAACTGTATTCAATTTTTTTAAATAGCTTTGCTCTTGCAATGGATCCTCATTCTGCTCATATGTTACCTTCTGATCATGATTCTTTTGTTATACATATTAGCAATAAATTAGAAGGAATTGGGGCACAACTTCAAGAAAAAGATGGTTACATTGTTGTCCGCGCGATCATTCCTGGTGGAGTTGCCCAAAAAGATGGTCGTTTAAAAGAAAAAGATAAAATCATTGCTGTAGATTCAGGAAATGGCCAAGGATTACACGATCTCATCGATACTGATGTCGATCAAGCTGTTAATTTAATTCGAGGAAAAAAGGGAAGTCCTTTAAAACTCATTGTCTTAAGAAAAAATGGAAGTACGAATGAAAAATTATCTATTGTTCTAACTCGTGACGAAATTGATTTAAAAGAAGATGAAGTAAAAACAGAAATTTATCAATCAAATAATGGAAAAGTTGGAATTATAAAAATCCCAACTTTTTATACAGATTTAAAATGCAAAACAAAAATATTTTCTCAATGCAAAGGTGTATCTTATGATGTTGAAAGAGGAATAAGAAAGTTAACAGAAGAAGGCATTAATGGATTGCTCATTGATTTAAGAAATAATGGTGGTGGAGATTTTCCTGAAAGCGTTAAGTTAACAGGACTATTTATTCCCAATGGAACAGCTGTTCAAACAGTAGATAAAACAGGAACAATTAAAAGATTAAATATAGATGAATCTAATTGGATATATAAAGGACCCTTGGTTATTTTAATTAACAGATATAGTGCTTCTGCTTCGGAAATATTTGTAGGTGCTATGCAAGATTATGGAAGAGGGATTATTGTTGGAGATAAAAGTACTTATGGAAAAGCGACGGTTCAAATTGTTCAAGAGATTCCCGGAACACTTGGACGCAGAACAGATGGAGCAATTAAAGTAACACAGAGTAAATTTTATCGCCCCGCAGGTACTAGCAATCAAAAACAAGGTGTTCATGCCAACATTGTAATTCCTAGTATTTTAGAATCCTATGATATAGGTGAAGATCAATTAGATTTTGCCTTACCATCCGATGTCATCCCTCCTGCAAAAGGTTTTAAACCACTTCAAGATCTTTCTTTTTTAATAAATAGAATAAAGTTTTTAAGCCAAGATAGAATAAATAGAAGCAAAAAATTTCAAGATTATTTAGTAAAAATCAATAAAATAAAACTTGAAAAAAATAAATTATTTCCTATTACAAAAGATTATTTTAAAATTATTGAAGAACAAGAAAATCCAAGAGACTTAAATGAAGAAAGTTTATACAATATAAAATCTTTGATAAATGAAAATGATTTACAATTCATGGAAGCTTTAAATATAACAATGGATTCAATTAAACTAAGCGGAAATCAGAATTTTTGGGTGGGAATGAGTTCGAAGTAGATTTGAATTTGATTGTTAATTCATTTTATTTATCATAAGTATTCTTTTTTTTATTTTCATTATTTAATATTTTTGATAATTATCATTATCAATTTCTATAAGTTGTCTCACATTTTCATCGGATATTCTAAAGTTCAAGAGTCCATTTAATATTAATTTTAATGAATTCTCCTTGCTGTCCAGTTTCTGGTCACCCCCTTTTTTCTTTAAAATTTTTTGTTACTCAAACCTTTGACAAATAAACAAGATGTTTATTTGTTTTTATAAGGATGTTGATTTGGAAAATGATAAGTTACTGGATGTTAAAAATGATTATTTATTTAAACGCATATTTGGGGAAGACGAAGAAATATTTATTGATTTTGCGAATAGTATTTTAAATTACCCGGAAGAAAGAAAAATAATGTCTGTCACTTTTTTAAACAATGAAGTGAATAAAGACAGTGAGTTTGATAAAGAGTCTCGGTTTGACGTAATTGCGCAACTAAATGATGGCTCCTTTGTAAATTTAGAAATGCAAATGAGAAACACAGGTGAGTATGAAAAACGTTGTTTGTATTATTGGGCAAAACTTTATGAAAAACAATTAGGTAAAGGAGAACCTTATCGTGTACTTGCACCTTCCATTTGTATTCATATTTTAAACTTCAATTTTTTTAAAGAAAAAGATGAATTTATGACTAATGTGGGTTTATTAGACATGAAAACCAATAAAGTCTTTTCTAAGGATTTGGAGTTTATCTTTTTAGAAGTTCCCAAAGTTCCAAAAACCTATTACAATAACCTAGAAAAATGGATGGTCTTTTTAAAGGGAACATCTAAAAAGGAGGTCATGAAAATGGACAATTCTGCAATAAATAAAGCTCAAGAAACTTTGGAATACTTAAGCCAAGACCCCGTTGCTCGGGCAAAGTATGAAGCTCGTTTAAAATACTTAAGTGACTACAACACAAGCATGTATACCGAGCGGCAAGAGGGGAGAGAAGAAGGGAGAGAAGAAGCTAAAATTCAATTTGCAAAAAAAATGCGCAGTGAAGGATTTTCTCCTGAAATCGTTATGAAAATAACAGGTCTAACTGCTGAAGAGCTTGAAAAGTTATAAGAGAAATTTTGTGTTTTAGTTTTAATTAAAATATTTATTATCCTATTAAGATTTGAGAAAGTGTATTTAAAATGATTAAAATAAGATTTTTCTTCCGGTAAAACAGTTACTGGAAAAATTTGAAAATTTCCCTCACCTATAGTCTTTAAACAATTTAAAAATCGATCATTTATATAATATTCATCACCAGTGCCATGGTGAAAATCAGTATATTTTTTACCCCAAGGCTCATGATTTGTATACAATTCTTCATCAATTTCAAGTTTTTCTACTTTACGAAATAAATAATCATCATATTTTGTATTTGTTTTTTTTATATAACACTATCAAATAAATAATATTTAAATTTTGGCTCAGCCCATGTTAATCAAAGTATTTGTTCATAAATATTCTCCAATAAAACCTAAGAGTAATTAATAAAATCTATAAAACATTAATTTTCATAAAAATCAATGTTTTGACTTATTATTACTTCTTCTTTCATTGCTAATAGAACTAGATCTGCTTGAACCTTTTGAAGAACTTGTGCTTTTTTGTTATTTCCGCTTTTATCACTTGCCCATGATTTGTTTTTTCATGCTTAATATTCAAATTATATTTCTCAAATATTGCTCAAAATGCTAGAGTTCAAATAAGTTCTCGTATTTTATTTTATCAGTTGAAATAATAAAAAAGAGTGAAGCCTATACTTGGTTCCTACTCATTGAAATCAATGAGAGGCGGTTTATTTAGAATAAAAGCTCTTCATATGCTTTTCAAATGGAAATACAAATTTACAAATTATTTACCTATTTGTGAGCAATTGTGCTCCCTGGCCGGATAATTGCACTTAGAGATAATTTTTGAAAATCCTCTCTAAGCTTTTCTTTTACTTTGATTTATTTGCAACAGAAACCTTTTATACATTAAAATGCGATTATTTGATCTCAAGACAACCATACTTATTTATCCCTTTTGTACCTGGTAGTGAACAAATAATATAAATAATTAAAATACCAATGAGAGGAATCATATGAATAAAGTACCACCATCCATTTTTATTTATATCGTGTAATCTCCTCACTGTAACAGAAATATATGGAGGTAATAATATAAGAGCGGAGATTATAGGAAATAGACTGAAAAAATTAATTTTTTCAGAATTATCAAAAACTATTTTGTTTATTAGAATAGGAATAAACCACAGCGAATAATAAAATAAATGAAAATACCAAAACTCAAGAACTGTTGATCTGCCTTCAAATCGAGCATACTTTTTTAAACTATGTATAATTGATTCAATAAAATTCATATATATTTTCCTTTCAATAATAAAATTAAATTATTTTCATATTTAATATAATTTTGCAAATCTATTTTAGAAAATTAGTTTTTTATTTCTATCTAGTTAATTAACAGCAAAGCAAAATATTATTTATGCTATCAAATCAAATATTTTAAGGACTTACTGAGCTAAACTTGCGGTCTAAAAATCAAATTTAGATTGAGAATAAGTAAAGTATTATAAAGAAATAATACATTTATTAAATTTTTTATAATAAAAAAAATAGTTTCAACAAATCTTGTATATTCAATTATCCCATTGAAATTAATTTAAAACCGTTTGTTTTTAAGAAAATCTTCTAATAATTTATGTTCTATTCAAAAGGCCGACCGATAATCAGTGGCAAAGTACCACTTGGATCATATATTTCACCTACACCGCAATAATCTTCTTCCCATTGTGCATTTAAATAGGAAACAGGATCGTTGCAAATATCTTCCCATGTTGCATTTGGAAATAAAGTCAATACCCAATGATCAATATCCCAAGAACAAAACTTTTTTAACTCAGGCAGCCAGCATAAAATACCAAATTCAGAATATCTATCACATTCTTCTATTAAGCTAACTGCTTCTAATTCATAATAGGCTTGCTGTATTACATTTATAATATTTAAATTAACATCATAAGTTGTGGCATCAATCCATATTTTTTCTCTTTTTAAATCTTCTAATTTATGAAACTTTACTTTTTTAGGATAAGCTTCATCTGGATTATAATCTAATTCTTTATTTGTTTCCAAAAAATTTATAAATTCTAACGGCAAATTTAAATTCATTTCTATCATTTTTAAAAATACTCTCCAAAAGCTCACGTGCAGTATGTAAATCAAATCATGTTTGGTAAAATATATTATATACAAAATAGAGACTATAAAAAAATAGTCTCAAATGAATTATCTATTTTTTATTATCCTAAAGGAATTAAACTAAATCCTTTAACATCATTTTTCTCAAATTCTTCTACCAGCTCTTTCGTTACTACCGTTACAATTTGATACCCATATACTCTAAATATATGAATTCCTTTTGGAACTTTAGAACGATCTAACACCATTTTATCAAAACCACGAAATTTACCAAGTTTATCTGGTCTATTGTCTTCTTCAGTCCACAAATTATATTTTGATAATTCTCTATCTACACAATCAATAACATTTAAAATATTTAAAATAAAATAAGGTTTTTCTTCCGGTAAAACAGTTACAGGAAAAATTTGAAAATTACCCTCACCTATAGTCTTTAAACAATTTAAAAAACGATCATTTATATAATATTCATCACCAGTGCCATGATGAAAATCAGTATATTTTTTACCCCATGGCTCATGATTTGTATACAATTCTTCATCAATTTCAAGTTTTTCTACTTTACGAAATAAATAATCATCATATTTTGTATTTGTTTTTTTTTTTGTATAACACTATCAAATAAATAATATTTAAATTTAGGCGCAGCCCATGTTAATTTAAATAATTCACTCATAAATATTCTCCAATAAAAAGTCTAAAAGCACTCAAAAAACACAATAAAACATTAAATAAAATAAAAATCAATTCTTTGATTTATTATTACTTCTAGTTTCATTGCTAATAGAACTAGCTCTGCTTGAACCTTTCGAAGAACTTGAGCTTTTGTTATTTCCGCTTTTATCACTAGCCCATGCGCCTTGTTTTGTAACCATATTATTCATTTCAGTAATATAATTTTTATATATTATAATGTATTTAATTCAATTCAGATAAAAATGAGACTATAAAAAAATATAGTCTAAAATGAAATTTCTATTTTTAAATTATCCAACAGGGATTAAAGTAAATCCTTTAACACCATTTTTCTCAAATTCTTCTACTAGCTCTTTCGTTACTACAGTTAAAATATCATAGCCTTTTAATAAAAAAATATGAACTCCATTTGGAACTTTAGTACGGTCTAAAACCATTTTATCAAAACCATGAAATTTACCAAGTTTATCTGGCCTATTGTCTTCTTCCGTCCATAAAGTAAATTTTGATAACTCTCTATCAACACAATCAATAACATTTAATGTATTTAAAATAAAATAAGGTTTTTCTTCTGGTAAAACTGTTATTGGTAATAATTGATAATTGGTTTCACCTACAGTTTTTAAACAATTGATAAACTTTTCATTTATGTAAAAAGCGCCTCCTAAACTCATATGAAAATCTGCAAATTTTTTGCCCCAAGATTTTCCAATAACAAGCTCATTTGCTATTTCAATTTTTTTTCCTTGTTGAAATACATAATCCTCATATATTTTTCCAGATATTTTTTCTAAAGGTTCATTTAATAATAAATATTTAAATTTTGACTCTGGCATATTTATTGGCAATGTTATCCTAAAAAGCTCATTCATACTATTTCCCTTCATTTTATATTCTATTAAATTCAATAATTATTTATTTATCAAATTCATTATTGTTTTGTCCTATTGTCATTTCGTCTTTCTGAACTAATTGAAGATCCTTTAGCATTAGAAGAGGATCTATCCGCACTGCCTTTACTATTGCTTACTTGGTTTTTTTGTTTGCCTGTTACCAAGTCGTTCATTCTTGTTCCAGGAGTGGCAATTTCTACTCCTAACTTAGTGAGCTCAGATTTAAAGGCTTTTGTATAGGCTTCTCCTTCTAATCCCCTTGTTGCTTCATTAAGTTTATCCCAAACCCCCAAATGATATTCTGCAGGATGGTTTGCTGAATGACCCAATACAGAAACCTTATTACTAGGTTCTTTCGAAATATCTAATCCAGCTTTATTAAACATTTATTCAAAAAATGGAGTCCATATGACACCACCCTTCGCCCGTTTTGTATTTTTGTCCGTTGCAATATGATGAATTTGCGCATTTTTAATTTTTGCTGCCGGCATCGCTTCGGCAGCTACTATTTTTTTAGCATTTGAAGCAACTTCCGCAAGTAGCGAAGGATTTTGTAAAGCGGAAACAGTATTGGCAACACTTGCAAGTTCAGCAATTGTTTCTTGAGGAGACAGCCACTAGTAGATGACAAAGTCTCAACAAGGTCACAATAAACTGCTAAACTTTTCTGTTTTAAAGTTGCATTTGGTGACTCAAAGGCTTTATTAAAAATAGCGCTATTATTGGATGTGTTTGTTGATGATTCAACTTGAGGAGATTTTCCACGCGGTAATAATGGTCTTCCTTTTTGCTCCCCAGTTTCATAATGAAATTCAATAGGATTATTTCCTGCATATTGAAATAAGTTTGCTTCGTCTGTTACTTTAATAATTTCATCAAAATTTTGTCCAATATAAATATCAGGTGACATCCATAAACCACGAGCGGGATCATAAGCTCGTACGCCCATTGAATGCAGACCAGTCGATGCTGAAAACTTTCCTTTTGCAAAAACTTCCGTACCACGCATACCTTGAAGTTCATTTGAGTTTGAGCTTCCTAATATTTCAAAGGATTTTCCTTCCCAGTTATCACGCATGTTACTTTGAGGATTAGTGTATAAAGAAACATCTTGGCGATTTCCGACTTCTTTGTAACTTGCTAAAATTGAGTTTGATAATAATGGAATTCCGCGCGATAATCCAAAAGGTTCACTCGCATTTCGTTCTACTATTTTATGAGAATCAATGTCTATAACTTGTGAAACGGAGCCCACATGATCTTTTATCACAAGTTCTTTTCGTGATTGCATTTGAGCAGAAGATAATGAAACAGCATCTTTTGCATTTAAAGTTGGATAACGTGTAATTAATCTTAAATTTGCAAAAGAGCCTATTCCAATATTAAAATGAATTTCATCTCGTTCAAATGTAATGCCTTGAGCAAAAGCTACTGAGCGAGGAAGTTTTTGTATTGTTAAATCATTTTTCTTTTCTGAATTATGTTGTGGTTGTCTGCCATCATTTAATAATTTTTAATAAGTAACACCATCAAATTCAGCAAGCTAACTAAGACTATTCCAAACATATTTTTTTATTGGAATTTCATTTGTATTTTGCTAGTTTGAAGCTGTAATTAATTTTGTATTGGAAAAATTTATTTTATAACTTTAAATTGAAATTATAAATACTCAATTTCACATTTAAATTCATTAGAAATAAATTGCATAATTTTAAGATCTTTCGAATATATTTCATAATAAGAGGTATCAAAAGGTCTTATTTCTAATAGAGCTCCTTGTAAATCTGGAACTTCATTATCTTCAGACCAATAAGATCTTGTCCAATCTTTGTTTTTAGGTTGTTCATTAAAACAAATAAAAGTAGCAAAAATAATTTGATATTTATTATCTAACTTATTTATTAGATCATTTGTGCTTCCAATGAAATAAGGGATATGATTTGATTTCAGATTTAACCATCCATCTGGAATTGTTTCTAAATCAGCCAAGTACCAAACTATTTTTGAATTGAATTGATTAATTAAATTTATAATTATATCTAATTGTTCTTTTGTTCCACATAAATCAGAACTTATCATTTTTGGTTTTAATTTTATAAAATATTTAGCCATATCAGAATTCATAATGTTAAACTCCAAGGTGTTCCGTTATCTCTCTTCGGTGTTCCGCCAGTATTATTTGGAGTAGAAAAATGATCATGAGGATTTGAATGATCTTTTCTTCCATGATTAGTCCAATCAGTTGTTTTCTGCAATTGTCCATTTTCACCCCACTGTCTTGTCTGCCTATAATCACCTTTTCTACCCTCTTTTATCCCAATCTGCGAATGAGGTGCATTTGATGATGGAGTTGGCTCTCCTGAATTAATATCTTTTGGTAACTTAGGATTTCCTGGAGGTTTATAATTATTTTGAGGTTCTCCACCAATATTCGCATTCATCAAAATATCCGAAATACATTTCAAACCAACGAGGGCCATGATACCGCCATCGAAAGCCATTTTACTTGATACTGGTGAGGTAGCAATTACAGATGTGCCACCACCTGAGGGGACAGAAGTTGCTAATACATTCTTTTTAAATTATTTGTTTTAGTAATTATTATTACTATAAAATTAATTTTTACAGTTCTGCCTTTTTTAAATATTTAATCACATTCTTCATATATGATTTCAGATGCAATAATAATTCCATCACAACCTTTTAAAGCATTTATGCAATATACATTAAAATCTC
>NZ_WFLM01000007.1:0-77100 GCF_009208775.1 Silvanigrella paludirubra
GTAGCTCTGCGCAGCCTTTTAATCTTAAATCCCACTTCAATAGAAGTGGGATTTTTTTTTTCGTCTATTTTTCTGCCTTATTCTCTTTCCATCTCTAGGAATTGTTCTAATTTTGAATCATTATTTTATAATTTAGACTGCATTTTTATTTATTTTTAGAAAAACTAAAATAATATTTTCATGAAATGAATATGTATTGACTGATAAATTAACAAAGTATAATGCTTGAGTTAGTTTGGCTGAATTGTTAGCTCTCTCTTTCTTTTTTGAATTTCTAACTTTTTTTAGTCTTTGAACTATGTCTTTAATCCTCATTCAAAAGTAATAAAACATGATAATCCTTGATAGCTATTTAAAAATGTTGAATATAGAACAATTGACTCCAATTCAGAAAAAATGTATTGAACCCATTTTTAATTCACAATCCGTTTTTGCCCTTGCACCAACTGGTTCTGGAAAAACATTAGCATTTGTTTTGCCATTGTTATTAAAAATTGATTCTCAATTAAGAGAGCATCAAACATTAATTTTAGTTCCAACAAGAGAACTTGGAAATCAAATAGCTATTGTTGCTACTAAAGTAGCAAATGCTATTCAATCTATAGATAAAAAAAATATTTTGATTCGTACGGCATTTGGTGGGACTCCAATTGCTTCACAAATTGAAGAGCTATCAAGAAAGCCCCATGTTATTATTGCTACTCCTGGCCGAGCTATTGATTTGCTTGAGAGAGAAGCTATTTCTTTTGATCATTTAAAAAGCTTAGTTCTTGATGAAGCTGATATCATGGTTGGAATGGGTTTTTCCGATCAAGTAGAAGAGATTTGCAACTATCTTCCAATCGAATTACAAGTATGTCTTTTTTCAGCAACTAAAAATGATAAAGTAAGTATGCTTGAAAACTTACTTCTAAAAAATGCAAAATTTATCACAGCAAAATTAGAGAATGAATCTTCTGGTGAAAATCAACTTCAGTCTCCAAATATCAATCACTATTTTTATTTAACTTCCAAAGAAAATAAATATAAAAGTCTGACTGAAATTTTAAAAAACTCAGATCACAAACAAAATCAAAAAGGGATTATTTTTTGCCATACAAGAGAAACATCTCATCAATTGGCAGAATCATTAAAAAAAGATGGATTTAAAGCAGATGCTTTGACAGGTGAACTCGGACAAGTTCATAGAAATAGCATTATGAGAAATTTTAAAACAGGGAATTTAAAATATTTAGTTGCTACAAATATTGCTGCAAGAGGTATTGATATATCTTTGTTACCATTAGTTATTCATTTTGATATTCCTTATACAAATGAAGAATATATCCATAGGTCAGGGCGAACAGGTAGAGCAGGTAATTTTGGATCCTCTGTTGCTTTATGTGAAGATAAAAATTTAAATTACTATTTAAATATGATGAAAGAAATTGGAATATCTTCAAAAAAATATGAGTTTGAAAGCCTTAAGGAACAAAAAGTTCAAAATAGCTTTTCAGAGCAAAAAATGAATTTTGTTAAGTTGTACATTAATAAAGGTAAACAAGATAAAATGCGTCCAGGAGATATTGTGGGTGCTTTTATAAAAGAATTATCGTTTGCTAAAGAAGATGTAGGAAATATCTTTATTTTTGATAACTTTACTCATGTAGAAATTAATGAAGATAAAATTGATATTGTTAAAAAATCTAAATTTAAGATAAAAAATCTTCAAGTCAGAATAACAGAAGCAAAATAATTAAGATTGATTTTTGTTAAATATATCAATTATTTCATGATATTCTGTACTATTAATAAGAATATCATCTAAAATTATATTTTTAAGAAAATCTATGTTCCCTTGATCTTTTGTTATTGCCAAATATGATGGTAAATAATGAGGATTTTTTTGTTCATGATCAGAACTACATATAATATTTTTTTTAATCAGGTAATCTAGCCATATTTCAACATCAATTGGGTTAATATCCGTAACTTTTGTTATATATGACTCTGAAGATGGAATATTTTGATATCGATATAGATTTCTAATTGTTTTATAAATTTTTAAGCAATCTACAATTCCTTTGCTTGGAAAAATATTAAATTTGGAATTTTTTTTGAAAAATAATATTTTTTGAGTAGCAATAGTAAAAGAAGAGCCTGTTAAAATTGTTATCCATATTAAACGTATCCAAACAAAAAATAATACAGCTATAATAGGAACCGAGCCATAAATATGGCTAGGATCAGTTGCTAGGGCTCTTTTTGCAATGTGCACGTTTACAAATTGAAGAATTTCAAATAAAACATTTGCAATAATTCCGCCAAATAATGCAGATTTAAAACTTATTTTTTTGCTTGGAATAGCGTAAAAAATAATTATAAAAAAAACCCATTGAAATAAAATTCCAATTGAAAATCTAAATATTTTAATAGAATGACTGTTTAAAAAAAAATGATCATTTATTTTTGTAAAATTAATAAATGAGTCTGATTTAATGGAAGCTAAGGCAAACAAGAAAGGGGTTATAGTTATGATTAACCAACACTTTGCTAGTCTATTTAATATATTTGATTTGTTTTTGAATTCCATAATTTCATCTATGGTATCTTCAATTTTTAATATTAATAATATTACTGTAAATAAAAATGTTAAAAAAGAAATAACGCCTAATTCTTTTAATTGAAGATTTGAAATAATTGATTGTAAATATGATAATATTTCAGAGCCAGCATGATTTCCAAAATGTTTCGTAATAATAGGTGAAATAACTTCATTTAAAAAATTATTAAAACCATTAAAAGCGTGAATAAATGTAAATATAACCGCAATTAAAGGAACAAGAGATAAAATTGAAATATAAGATAATTGAGCAGATTTTTCTGAAAATTTTGAGTTTTTAAGTATGAAAATAGCTTCTCTAAATATAAGTTCTATTTTTTTTAATAAAATATTTTTATTTAAAATAAATAAAATTTCACGTGAATTTGGTCTTTTAAAAATTTTTCTAATAAATATTTTCATATAATTTAAAAATTTATTCAAATTAAATTCGCCAAATTGAATTTATAAAATTTACAAATCAAATAAGTATCTCTAATTCTGTTTCTTTTGTAAAGTTATTCAGAACATTTTTTCCTACAATAAGAACAGTTAGTACAGAATTTGCTAGAGAAGGATCGTTTGTAAATAAAATACCTTCCCTTATAAGCGGTTTAAAATCATTTGAAAGTTGGATAGGAAATTTTTGTTCTATGAAAGAAGAAAATTCAGAAATAGTTTTAAATTTTTCATTCTTTAGGATATCTATAACTCGAATATGCGCCCAAATTGCAAAAGCTCCTGTTTGAATTCGTTTAGAAACTTCTATAGCAACTCTTCCCATAGTGTATCGAGGGTTTATTTCTGATAAATGTTTTAATCTAAAACCATATTTTGAATTTATATCTTTATATATAAAGGCATCAATTCCATAAGGACCTTCAAATTTAAAGTCACATAAATAATTTGATATTAATAAAGAAGTTTGAAGTAATATTTCTTCGATTCCATTATAAATAGAATATTTATTATACATAAATTTCGCTAGTTCTTTAGAAAGGTCGTCGGTTTTTTTGCCTACAAAAGTTGCTTTATATTGTCCTCTTGAGTCGGTTATAAATCTTGTCATGCCTATAGCAACATGTTTTTTTTCTTCTGAAATTTTTGCTTGGTATGAAAGGTCAACAACTTTATTAAACCAGGGTTCAATAATAATAGAATTTTGTTCCTTTAAAATTTTATTAAGCCAATTGGTTTCAGCCACCGTAAGTTCGTTAGATTTAACTCTAAGCATATTTTGACCAGAGCAGCCATAAGGAGCCTTTAAAACAACTGTATCAATTCCATCTATGGCTAAAAATGTCTCAATATTTAATAACACATCATTTACATTAAATGAGACAGATGGAAAAGTATTTTCTGAAGGCAAAATATCTATTAAATCGGTAAAATTATGTTTAATTTTTTGAATTAATGTTGCTGAAATTTTTTTCGAATAAAGCTCTTTTATATTATTTTCATAAAAATTTTCGTCAAAAATTTCTTTTTGAAAATTACTTTTTATAATAAGTTTATTTTTTAAATTTTTAAGAGCATTTATGCTTTCTGGACTCCAACCCCATGGTGAAATATTACTAATATAATTTTGTAAAATAATATTACTATCAATGTTATTTTTTTTAAATTCAAGCCATTCAGGGATTGTATAACCGCAATCTTGTATCTTTTTTAAAAAAGATACACTAGGTTTTTTAGAAATTAAAATAATATCATCTTTTGAAGCAAAAAATTGCATTAAGCTTGCACAATCATTTTGTAAATTTGCTATTGATTTTGAAGGAGTAAATCCAACTTTTTTTCTTGCAATTTCTTGTTCACATGCAGGGTTGAAGTAATAGATATTTGGTGGACGTCCTTTAGAGGAGGAAAAAACAGATAATTCAGCAATAAATTGATCGGATAATCCTGCCGCTTTTCTTCCTGCCATATCAAAAATAATACCTTTTGCTCTTGCTGGTGTTAAAGGTAGATCTAAAGCGCTTGTATAGGACTTCCATTCAGTATTAGATTGATCTCTCCACCTATTGAACCAAGTTACGCCGTGCTTAACATGGCCAATTTCTTCTAAATAAACAGTCTCAAGAATTTCAGCAGTTTTAAAATCTTTAATTTTATACATGAGATCTCTATAAAATAAAGAATAGTCCAAGTTTGCTTGCTCAAAAGTCAAACTCATTTTTGTAACAAAATCCATAGGTGATTTCATTTGAGATAAACAATTCCAAAAAAAATCATTAACTGGAATTTCACCAAAAGTAACATTTAATTCTTTCATTCTTTTTAAATACAAAGACATGTGTTTTTGTTCTTCAATAATAGTTCTTGCAATACCCATTCTAAAATTTTTTGGTGCTTGTGGAAATAATAATAACACAAGCGCCATTATTTCCATTGCAAGAAGTTCATGATTTGCAAAAAAATGGAGAACATATCCTCTTTGTATTTCATCTTCAATTTGTTCTCTATTAGGAAACGGAATTTTTTTTGAATTTAAATTTTGATTGAATTGAAGAGCTAAAGGCCTTCCAGGAGTTTTAGGTGCAATAATTTCCTTATATGGAATTTCATCAGTGAGTATTTTTGGATCCAAAAGTTTGTCACTAGATATATTTGTACCAAATAAAATTATTTCAGCGAATTCCTTTAATTCCATATCTTAAATCCTTTTTAACAGGCAGATATTGCATATTCTGGAAAAGATTGCCGATAGTTTATGCGACATAAAGAACAAACCTGCTTAGTATTTTTATGGCAAACTTACATAAAGAAGGCAATAAAAAATTCACTCTTTTATAATTAAAAGTTTAGGAATTAAGTATGGCTGATAAAGAAGAAAAAAAAGCAGATGCAAAAAAAGAAGAAAAACCTAAAGATCCTAATGAAAAAGTAGAGAAAAAGAGTCGATTGGTTCTTTTTGCTGGCATTGGGGGCGTTCTTCTTGTTGCTCTTGGAGTTGGCGGCTTTTTTGTTTTTAAAACGATTTCAGGAAAAAAAAATGTTCAGTTAGCTGCTCAAGGAGCTACTGCTGACCCACATGCAGACGACCATGGTAAAAAGGACGAAAAAAAAGAAGAAAAAAAAGATGAAAAAAAAGATGCTCATGGGGATAAAAAGGACGAAAAAAAAGATGATAAAAAAGATGAAAAGAAGGATGACCACGGGAAAAAAGATGAAGGAAAAAAAGACGACCCTAATAAAAAAGATGAAGGAAAAAAAGACGATCCAAATGCAAAAAAAGAAGAACCTAAGGGAACAGCAAATTTTGGTGATACTTTCACGGTTCCGAAAATGGATTTAAATTTAGGAAATTCTATTGAAAATAGATTTATAAGAATTGCAATTGCAATTGAATATAGGGGTGGCGAAAATCAAGGGTTTGAACTTAAAAAAAGAGAAGCACAAATTAAAGATATAGTTATATCTTCTGTTACTAGCAAAACTCGACTCACTTTAATTTCAGAAAATGGAAAAGAAAACTTAAGAAGAGAAATTTTAAACAGAATTAATGAAGTAACTGATAGACCAATTCAAAATGTCTATTTTACTGAATTTTTTGTGGAGTAAATAAATGGATCAGGTATTAAGTCAGAATGAAGTCGACGCCTTATTGAATGCCGTTTCGGATGGTCGTGTGGAAGGCCCCGAAGGTGGCGGTAAAGGTGATGCTTCTGGAATAGTTCATTATGATCTTGCAAATCAAGATAGAATTATTCGCGGTAGAATGCCAACACTAGATATTATTCATGACCGTTTTATTCGTCTTTTTCGAATTTCTTTATCTGCTGCATTAAGAAAGGTAGCAAATATAGGCGTAAATAGCTCTGGTCCAATTAAATTTGGTGAATTTATGAATTCACTTCCTCTACCAAGCTGTTTAAATATTTTAAGAATTGAACCGTTAAGAGGTTCAGCTGTAATGGTGATTGAAAGTAAACTTCTATACGCACTTGTAGATAGTTTATTTGGTGGTTCTGATGTTCCTTATACAAAAATTGAAGGAAAAGATTTTACTCAAATTGAAATTAAAGTAGCAAGACGTATTGTTATGTCAGCGGTAGACGATCTTGAAAAAGCATGGGCCCCTGTTTTTCCACTTAGAATTACATATTCTAGAACAGAAATTAATCCACAATTTGTTGCTATTGTTCCTCCAAGTGATGTTGTTATTTCTACTGCATTTGATGTTGAGCTCGAAAAAATGAGTGGCTCCATTAAATTAGTGTTTCCTTATTCTACACTTGAACCAATTAAGTCAAAATTAAGCGTTGGATTTCAAAATGAGCAATTAGAGGTTGATCATATTTGGATTAATAGAATTAAAACTCAATTAATGGGGACTAGTGTTAACTTAATTTGCAACATGGGTCATTGCTGGATAAATCTACGTGACCTAATGGAATTAAATAAAGGAGATGTCCTTATATTGGATAGAGATGCAGACAAAGCTTTAGATATTGTAGTTGAAGGAATTCATAAATTTAGAGGAGTTCCAGGTATAATTAGAGGAAATAAAGCAATTAAAATAACAGAAATAATTGGAGATTATTAATATGGCTGATTTGAATGAAGGGTTTAGACCGGAAGATTTTGGATTGGAACCTGGAGAAGAAGGTGGTGGAGGAGAGGCTGCTCCAGAAGAATCTCCGTCACCCCCAGCAGCGTCAGGTGGCGGAGGTGGCGCCCCTTCAGCAAAAGAAGATGACACATTAAAAAATATTGATTTATCCAGAATGAAAATGGTTTTAGATGTTCCACTTAAGGTAACGGTCGAATTAGGGAGAACAAAACTTCTTGTTAATGACTTACTTCAATTAGGGCAAGGTTCTGTTATTGAGCTTGATAAAATGGCGGGTGAACCTATGGAAATATATGTAAACGATAAGCTAGTTGCAATGGGAGAAGTCGTTGTTGTTAATGAAAAATTCGGAGTTCGATTGACAGATGTTATGAGTGGAGTTGGAATGGACGAAAATCACTCAGGTGAAAGTGTTTAATATATAAAATTCATAAAGGAATTTTTTATGCTTAGCAAGTCATTGTTTTTCGGGTTGGTAAATATATTTTTTATTTTCAGTTCAACTTATGCTCAAGATAATTTTGATAATAGTGTTCCACCAATTCAATATCCTGAGAAAAAAAATGATGAAATGCAATTTAGAAAAGATATAAAAAATTCTTTTTATAAAAATGACGATGTTATATTAAATAATAATAATCAAGAAAAAAATAATATTATTAATAGAAATATAAAAGATACAAATAAAGATGTTTCAAATGATATAAATAATCAAGCTTCATTTGAAGAATTAATGGGTCAAACAATATCAAAGAAAAAAGTAGAAAATAAAAAGACTTTAAATTTAAGCAATAAAGATATTGAGGCACAAGGAAGACCTTCTGAGCTTTGGAAAGTTTTTTTAATATCTACAATTTTTGTCTCAATTATTGGTTTCTTAGGGTATTTATTAACTAAATTCAGAAAAAGAGGAATGTTTTCTATTTCTAAGTCAGAAAAAATGATGGATATTATTTCGACATTATCCATTTCTCCGAAAAGGCAAGTCATGATATTGCGAATTCGAGATCAAGAAATAGTTGTTTCAAATACAGAGACAGGAATTAATTTTTTAACTGAAATAAGCGGCGGTTATTCAAATAAAACTCTTCAGGAAAAAAAACAATTACAAATTAGTGATAAATTTTTAATGCCTAAAAATGAAAAGTCTATTTTAGACAAAGTTGAAAATCAAAATTCATCATCGGAAAAAAATGTTGAAAAAAAATCGGATATATTATTAAAAGCATTAAAAAGTATTAATTCAAATAATTTAAATCAAAAGAAAAATAATAATACTGAACAAGCTTCATCAACTACGCAAAATAAATCTGAAGGCTTTCCTAAATATTTAGCGAATCAATTTGAAAATGAGAGTAAGAAAGAAATTAAAAAGAAAGATGATGATGGCGACAGTGTTGAAAATGTAACTAATTTAATAAGAGAAAAACTTCGCTCCATGAAGCCACTTAACTAATTTTTGTAACTCTTATTTACAGGAGATGGTATGAGAAGTCTTTTCTATCTGAAAATAATACTCATATCAATTTTATTTTTTAGTTTAAATGTTTATGCTCAAAAAGAAAATGTTAACACTCAAAATAATTCTAATAAAATAGACAAAAACTGGCAAAAAGAAAATGCAAATGTACAAAATAAAATAAATTTAAATCAAAATCAAATGCCTATATTTTCAGTAAATATTGCAAATGGAGAAAATCAAGATGATTTTGTCCCTGCATTAAAAGTTTTAGCTATATTAACGTTACTAACTTTTGGTCCAGCAATTTTACTATTAATGAGTTCTTTTACAAGAATACTCATTGTTCTTTCTTTTCTTAGGCAGGCATTAGGAACTCCAACTATGCCTCCAAATCAAATTTTAATAGCTCTTTCATTATTTCTTACTTATTTTGTTATGTCTCCAACAATAACAAAAATTTATGATTCAGCTATAGTACCTTATATGCAGAAAGATATTACAACTCAACAAGCTTTAGATGTAGGACAAAAACCATTACATGATTTTATGATGCTTCAAGTTAAAACGGATGATTTAAAATTATTTTACCAAATGAGTAAATTAGATAGACCATCAACTAAAGAAGATGTCCCAATGAGAATTCTTGTTCCTTCTTTTGTAATAAGCGAATTAAAAACTGCATTTCAAATTGGTTTTTTAGTTTATTTACCATTTATTGTTATAGATATGATTGTAAGTAGCGTATTAATGGCAATGGGTATGATGATGTTACCTCCAACAGTAGTTAGTTTGCCTTTAAAACTTATTTTATTTGTTGTTGTAGATGGATGGAGTTTATTGGCTGGTTCGCTGATAAAAAGTTTTAATTAAGGATAAATTATGACAAATCAACAAGTAGTTGATGTTATTTTATCAGTTTTATACATAACAGTAGAAGTTTCATTACCTTTATTAGGTGTGGCAATGATTATCGGTCTATTAGTAAGTATTTTTCAAGCAGCTACACAAATTAATGAATCAACACTCAGCTTTTTACCAAAAATTGCAGCAATGATACTTGTTTTGATCGTTTTATCTCCATGGATGTTAAGAAAGTTGAATGATTATACACATAGAGTTTATGATAAAATACCTGAATACGCTAGACAAAAGTAACGGAATAAAAAATGGATATTCTTTCAGTTATTCAATTAGATCCCAAAACTTGGCCTTTAGCAGTAATGGCTTTTTTAAGAATAACTACGATGTTTTTTTTCTTACCCATATTTGGAGAACAAGCTGTTCCAGCAAGATTGAGAATTGTTCTTGGTTTAGCATTTACTTTTTTTGTTTATCCCATTGTATCTGAAAGGATATTTCAAAGTGAAATGCTTTTGCAATGGAGTGGTTTAACTTTAATTTTAGCTTCATTAAGAGAAGTTTTTTTTGGTTTTGCTGTAGGTTATTCTGCAAAATTAGTTATTGCAGCAGTTTCAATTGCAGCACATACTGTGGGAATAAATATGGGATTTCAAGTTGCTTCAATGTTTAGCCCTGGAGCAAGTGAGCATGAATCTTCTTTTGCTGTTATGAAGAACTGGTTTGCAATTATTTTAATTTTAACATTAAATATTCATCATGTATTTATAGAAGGTTTATATAAATCATTTCTTATTGTGCCAATTGGACCTACTGCTAATGCTTCTGCCTTGGCAAAAGTAGCTTTAAATATTGCTCATGAAGCTTTTGTCTTAGGATTAAGACTTGCTGCTCCTTTAATGTCTGTTCAAATTTTAATAAATATTTCTTTAGGCTTATTAAATAGAGCGTTACCTTCTTTAAATGTATTTATTATTAGTTTTCCCATAAGTTTTATTATTGCAATGGTTGTTTTATTTTTAACAATAACTTCATATCTAAGTGTATTAGGAAATTATGGAATGCAAAAAGAAGTTGCCTGGTTTGAATCTATGCGAAGAGTTTTTGTACCAACGAATTCTCCATAAATTGTGAGTTAGAACATAATGGAAAATAGAGAAGATAAAGATTTTCAAGACAAAACAGAAGATGCAACAGAGGAAAAGCGTTCTCAATTTAGAGAAGAAGGAAATATTGCAAATCCAAGAGAAGTTGTAGCTTGTGTTACTTTGATTATTTTTACAACTTATTTTTATTATTCAATTAATGATCTTTTAAGTTGCTTTAGATTAGTTTTTCAAAGATCTTGGCAAGGTTTTCCTGCTTATTTTGTAGATTATTCAAGTTTAGTAAAAGTAGTTTATTATTCTATAACACCAATATTGCCTCACTTATTATTTATAATTTTTATATGCTCTGTTTTTCCATCTCTCTTTGGGTTATTAATAACTCGGTTTAATTGGTCATGGAAAAAAATTATTTTTGACATAAATAGAATAAATCCTATTTCAGGATTTGGAAGATTATTTAGCTCATCATTTATTTTTGAAACATTAAAGATATTACTTAAATGTTCTATATTGACAATTTTAATTTATTTTATTTTAAAATCAGAAATTTCAAATTCAAGTGAAGACTATTTTTTTAATAATATAGATTTTATGAAAGAGCTTGGAAAATCAATTTTTCATTTATTATATATTATGTGTATTGCAGGGGTATTTATTGGTGTTTCTGATTTTTCATATAATTTTTGGAAAATAAATAATGATATGAAAATGACGAAACAAGAATTAAAAGATGAAGTAAAAAAACATGAAGGGGATCCTTTATTAAAATCCCAAAGAAAAAGAATGGCAAGAGATCTTGTCATGAGAAAAAGTTTAAAAGATGTTCCTAAAGCTACCTTTGTTTTAACAAATCCAGAGCATTTTTCCGTTGCTATTCGTTATATTAAAGGAATGCATGCACCAATTGTTGTCGCTAAAGGGCAAGATCTCATTGCTTTTAAAATAAGAGAAATAGCAAAACAGAATGACATTATGATTGTAGAAAATAAGCCATTGGCAAGAACACTCTATAAAACTGTAAAAGTGGGACAGGAAGTTCCCCAGACACTTTATCAATCAATCATAGAAGTAATTAAATATATTTATCAAATGCGTGGAAAAAAATATTTTGAAAGATTTTGAGGAATAATTTATGGCCAAAGCCCAGACATCAATGTCTGAAAGTGGAATATTAAAATCACCAGGATTTTTATCAAGAAGTCCTGATATTGTAATGGCAGGAATTATCATTGGAACAATTTTAATGATGATTTTTCCTTTGCCATCCTTCTTTATAGATTTTTTATTGGCAATAAGTATTTCAATTGCTCTTATTATTTTAATGGTCAGCATTTATATTACAAAGCCATTAGAATTTGGTGTATTTCCTACTTTGTTACTTATTTCAACCTTATTTCGATTATCTCTTAATGTGGCAACAACAAGAAATATTCTTTTGCAAGGAGCAGAAGGAGATGTTGCAAATCTTGTAGTTGCATTTGGAAAAGTGGTTGTTGGAGGTAACTTTGTTGTTGGTTTTGTCATATTTGTAATTTTAATGGTGATTAATTTTATTGTTATTACTAAGGGTGCTGGACGCGTTGCCGAAGTTGCTGCACGATTTACATTAGATGCGATGCCAGGAAAACAAATGGCAATTGATGCGGAATTAAATGCTGGTCATATTAATGCAGATGAAGCAAAAAGAAGAAGAAAAGCAGTTGAAAAAGAAGCTGATTTTTATGGTGCTATGGATGGTGCGAGTAAGTTTGTCCGCGGTGACGCCATTGCTGGAATAATTATAACAATTGTAAATATTATTGTTGGTTTTGCTATTGGTGTTTTGATGCATGGGTTAAGTCCATCGGACTCGGCATCTAAATTTACATTATTTGCTGTTGGTGATGGTTTAATTAGTGCAATTCCAGCTCTAATGATTTCTACTGCTGCTGGTATTATCGTAACAAGAGCAACAAGTGAAGGAAATTTAGGTTCTGAGGTTTTAAATCAAATTCGTATTCACCCAAAAGCATTTTATATTGCAGCAGGGTTGATTTTTTTCTTAGCTATTATTCCAGGTTTTCCAAAAATTCCTTTCTTTATTTTGTCATCCCTTTTGGTTTTTCTTGGAAGAATGTCATCTCAATGGATTTCTAATAGAAAACAAGTTGATGAAAGTTTAAAAGATGCGGATGAACGTAAAAAAGATGAAAAAGAAAATAATAGTTTAGATAATTTAATGAAAATAGATATGCTTGCGATTGAAGTTGGACATGGATTAGTTCCTTTAATTGATCCTGCACAAGATGGTGAAATTGTAGATCGAATTCAAGGTATTCGAAAACAATTTGCACAAGAAATGGGAATTATTATTCCACAAGTTCAATTGCGAGATAATTTGCAATTAGAGCCTGGAGGATTTCAAATATTACTTAAAGGTAACAAAATAGCATCAGGAAACTTAATGGTTGATTATTTTTTAGCTATGGATCCTGGTGGAGTTGAATTACCAATTGCAGGAGAGATTACGAAAGATCCTGTATATGGCCTTCCTGCTATTTGGGTTCATAAGAGAGACAAAGATGAAGCTGTATTTAGAGGTTATACAGTTGTAAATTGTTCGACTGTAATTGCAACTAACATTACTAAAGTATTAAAGGAACATGCTGCCGAATTAATTACAAGGCAAGATATGCAATATCTTATTGATAAACTAAAAGAGTCAAATCCTAAAGTTGTAGATGAAGTTATGCAATCTGATCGATTATCTTTAGGAGAAGTAGTTAAGATCATGCAAAACCTGCTTCGTGAAGATGTGTCGGTAAGAGACATTCTTTCCCTATTTGAGTGCATAGCAGATCACTGTAGAATAATTAAAAATCCTGATGTTCTTTCTGAAATGTGCCGTAAAAGTTTAGGAAGAAATATTATACAAAAGTATATGAATGAAAAGGATGAAATTGTGGTCGTTACTTTTGATAGATTAATTGAAGATATTTTATCTGGTGGATTAGTAACAACAGAAAATGGAACTAGTTACTTAAATTTAGATGCAAAAAATGCACAAGATATATTGCAAAAATTATTAAGAGGAATTCAAATTTTTGATAAAGAAGGAACGCAACCTATTTTATTAATTAGTGCAAGAATGAGGCAGGCATTTCAAAAGCTTGTATCAAGATATATTCCACAGTTGGTTGTTCTGTCTTTTGATGAAATACCTCATGATGTAAATATTAAAAATTTGGAATTAATTACTTGAGTTGTATTGAATAATTGTTTTTGAAGGATCTAAAATGGAAATTAGAAGATTTGAATCATTTTCCTTACAAGATGCTATAAAACTTGTGAAGCTTGAGCTTGGAAGAGATGCGGTTATTCTTTCTACAAAAGAAAAAGAAGTATATTCAGAAGAATTAGAAAAAAATTGTAGAATTTATGAAGTAACAGCAACACCAAGTGCTACAATGCATGGTAAAGTAATTAATCCAAAATCGGCAGCAAATCTTCCGAAAGTAGATTTTCCAAAAATAAAATCAAAGAATGAAACTACTGTAGTAAAAGGTGATTCTGGTAAATATAGAAATTCTTTAATAACCCCAACTTTATCTAATTTAAATCCAGAAACAAGAAATATGGCCCGTTCTTTAGCAAATGCTTTAAATAAAGAACCAGCTAAAGATCGTTTACTTGCAAAAGAAGTTGTTAAAAATAATTCTTATCAGGATTCACAAGATTCTTCAGCAGAAGATATGAATCTGTTAAAGTCAGAAATTACGAAAGTAAGAAAAGAACTTGAATCTCTGCCTCAAATGGATATCACAGAGCAAATGCAAGAGATTAAAGTTTTATTACATGATATAATGAGAGAAAAGTATAAACAATCATCAGAAAGTGCGAATTCTAATATTACCGATATTGGAATAAGGCTTAGAAGTGCAGGTGTTTCAGAAGGATTTATAAATCAACTTACGACTTGGCTTATTAGTTTGGATGATCCTAAAACCAAAGAAGAGCTTATAAATTCAACAGAAAAAACCAAAGATTTTTATTTAAGCTCTGCAATTAAATTTATTTTTAAATATTTAAAAGTAACAGGACCATTTAGAATTGATCAAAACAGAAAAAAAGTAATTTGTTTTGTTGGCCCAACAGGAGTAGGTAAAACAACAACTTTAGCAAAAGTTGCAGCCAAATTGAAAATTAATGATGGAAAATCTGTTGAGATGATTTCAATGGATTCTTTTAGAATTGCAGCTTCAGATCAATTAAGAGTTTACTCTAAAATTTTAGATTGTCCTTTTGCAGATGTTTCAGATAAAAATGAATTATTAAATTATATTACTAAACATAATAATTATGACTATATTCTTATTGATACTGCAGGTAGAAGCACTCGTTTTTCAGAACAAATGGAGTCTTTAAAAAGATTATCAGAAGCGCCTTTGCCTATAGAATTTCATTTAGTCCTCTCTTGTACAATGAAGCAAAGAGATATTGATGAAACAATTAAAGGATTCAAATTTTTATCTCCATCTAGCTTAATTTTCACTAAGCTAGATGAATCATGGGCTTTTGGTGAAATATTAAATAGCAGTATTCAAAATAAAATTCCTTTAAGTTACTTTACCACGGGACAAAGAGTCCCTGAGGATATTGAAATAGCTTCTAAAGAAAGAGTTGTTGAAAGACTTTTAAAGCTCTAAATAATTTATTTTATTTTTGGGGGATAATGTGTTTGATCAAGCCTCAAGTTTAAGAGAATTAATGAGAAATGTGCAAAAAGATAATACCTTAATAGCACCGAATATAAAATTCCAACCTAAAATACCAACGGTACTTGCAATTTCTGGTGGAAAAGGCGGTGTTGGAAAAACTTTGACCACGGCAAATCTAGGGCTATGCATGGCTCGAATGGGAATGAGAACATTACTAATTGATGGAGATTTTGGGCTAGCAAATTTAGATGTTGTTTTAAATTTAAGACCACAATTTACATTAGATGATGTTCTTTGTGGAGAAAGACATCTTAAAGATATTATTATGACAGGGGCAGAAGGGGTAAGAATTATTCCTTCTTCTAGTGGGGTTATGAGGGTTCCTGAATTAGATAAATTGCAAAAACTAATGCTGTTAGATCAAATAGAATCCTTGGATGAAGAGTTTGATGTTGTATTAATAGATACTCCAGCAGGAGTTTCAAAAAATGTTCAATATTGGACATCTTCATCTGCAGAAGTCATTATGGTGGTAACGCCTGAGCCAACAAGTTTAGCAGATTGTTATGCAAGCATTAAAATTCTCTCTCAAACAACTGCTGAAAATTCGTTTAAACTGATTGTAAATATGGTTAAAAACGATATAGAAGCAAAAAAAATCTATGATAAAATATCTACACTTTCAGATGAATATTTACAAGTTAGAGTTGAATATCTTGGGTATATTCCGTTTGATGAATCCGTAAGAAATTCAGTTAGAGAAAGGACTCCTTATGTTCAAAGATATCCTTTTTCGGCTGCATCTCAAGGATTAAGAGATATTTCGAGACAGATTATTACACAAGGAACTGTCGGGCAACTTAAAGGAACAATGCAGTTTTTTTGGAGAAAAATGGTTGCTGCAAATTCACCAGATATCATTGGATATAAATAAATCCGTTTTATGATTTGTTGGAGGAACAATGGGATTTTCAGGCGCTGCACAAAAAAAATTAGAACTAGAAGATTCAGATACAAAGCAGAAGCAAAAGAGAGTTCCACAAAACCAAACTCGAGCTGTTCCTTTAACGAGCGATCCAATGCGGAACCAAATTATAATGGATTATGCTCCTTTAATTAAATATATTGCCCAAAAAATTGCTGCAAGATTACCATCAAATATTGATTTGGATGATTTATTTTCAGCGGGTGTTATAGGATTGATGGATGCCATTGATAAATACGATCCAAGTAGAGATAATAAATTTAAAACTTATGCCGAATTTCGTGTGCGTGGAGCAATGCTTGATGAGTTAAGAAATCAAGACTGGGTTCCAAGAAGTGTAAGAGAAAGTAACAAAAAAGAAGATAAAGCAAAATTAGAATTAGAGCATAAATATGGAAGACCAGCTACGGAAAGAGAGGTTGCTGATTTTTTAGAAGTGCCTCTAGAAGAATACCAAGAGCGTATGGGACGGACTCGTGTTTCGATGATGAGTTTAGAAGAATTGGGAGGAACTCACTCAAGTGACAAAAAATCTCTACTTGATTGCTTAGAAAATCCGAATTCAAAAAACCCTTTTATGCAGTTGAAAAACAAGGGAGTCCGCGATATTATTATGAAAACAGTTGAAGAATTGCCAGAGAAACAAAAATTAGTTTTGAGTCTTTATTATTATGAGGACTTAAATTTAAAAGAAATTGGCCGAATATTAGATGTAACAGAATCCCGAGTTTCTCAGCTTCATACTCAGGCTGTGCAGAAAATGAAGTTAAAGTTGAGGCATCTTTTGCAAGAATAGTGTTTAGTTATGAAGGAGTTTTTTAATGGGAAAGTATAAACCTATAAACAAAGATTCTCTTATTTTAGTTGTGGATGACTTTCCAACTATGAGAAAAATTGTAAAAAGTGTTCTTAAGCAACTAGGTTATCAAAATATTGTTGAAGCAGAAGATGGGCAACTAGCTTTAAATACTCTAGCAATAAATCCTGCTATTGAGTTTATTGTTAGTGACTGGAATATGCCAAATATGACGGGCATTGAGCTTTTAAAGACAGTTAGGGCTCATAAAGACGAACGTATCAAAGGTCTTCCATTTCTTATGGTAACAGCCGAAGCAGATAAAGATAACATTGTAGAAGCAGTAAAAAGTGGTGTCAGTAATTATATAGTGAAACCATTTAATGCAGCGACAATGAAAGAAAAAATTGATAAAATATTTGTAAAGTAACTAAATTTAATTTTGATTCTTTTTATCATATCTAAATGGGGTCTTCCAAATTATGCAAAAAAACCTCACGATTGATGATATTGAGGAAATTAGTCAAGCCGGTGCTAGTGCTGTTCCTTTACCTACTCCTTTTGATTTAAAATTAATCACAAAAAAAATTCCTATAAAATATTGTGAATATAAAATATCAAATTTAGCAGATAAAATGTTTGTTTCCGAAAGTATTGGTATTTCCTCTAAAGGAATACTTTTTCAATCTCTATCTGAATTTAAAAAAGGAACACTATTAAGAATTTGGGTTGAAATTCCAGATTATTGGTCAAGAAAATCGAGAGTTGTTGAATATAAGCATACAGAAGCACCAACTTATTTCCAAGTTTTATCTCGTGTTTTGAGTTCCGAAGAAATTTTAAAAAGAGGAACAAAATTTCAAATTCTTTGTGAAAATCTTACTCTTGACTCTGTAGATGAAACAATTTTAGAGGATTATTTAAATAGCAATGGAGTAAAATAAATGAACTACATTGCATTGCTTTTATGTATAGGTTTTGTACTTTTTATCTTTCAAACACTATTCTTTTTTTTATGCTTAAAATGGTTAAAAAGTGGAAAGACAAAACGAGACAAAGAGTTTGCCATTCTTGATGCAGAAAGAGGGCAATTAATTGAAATACAATCCGCATTAACTCATGAAGTTAGTCAAGCAAAAAAACTAGCAAGTGACACTTTAAACAAACTTATGGTTATTGGTTCTGAAGCTCATGCAGAATGGGAAGATGTAACAAAAAAAATCAATAGCGTTTTAATAGAAGTAGATAAACACTCTGAAATTATTCTTGAAGCAAATATTTCTAATTTAAATATGAGGAGTATGGCTCTTGAAAAAATTATGAAAGACGCAGAAATTTTAAATGAGAAATTATTGATTTCATCTAAAAAAGCTCAAAAAATATTAAAATTATTTGATTCTTCAGTTCCTCCTGAAGAAATTTTTAAAGAAATTCAAAATGAAAAATACTTAGATGCTAAAAAATTATTGCTTGAAGGTGTTGAAGCAAGTGAAGTTGTAAAAAGATTAGGCATGAGTATGACCGAAGTTTTATTACTTTCATCATATATATAATAAAATAAATTCTATTTTTATATTTATGGGATAATATTTAATGAATTTTAATTCTTTTTTTAAGAAGATTCTTATTTTAAAATTATTGCAACTATCATTTAGCGTTTATGCTGATAATAAAGAAATTAAGTTAGTCACTTTAGAATGGGAGCCCTATGTAGGGCCAAATTTAAAGAAACAGGGATTTGTTTCAGAATTAATACGAACTGCTTTAAAGAAGGAAGGTTATACGTTAAAGCTAGAATTTATGCCTTGGGCAAGAGCTTTAGAGCAAGCAGAAAAGTCAATAGATGGTGTCGATGGAATTATGCCAAAATATTATGATAAATCCATTTTAGATAAATTCATTTATTCAGACTCTTTTTTTGAAAGTACAGACGGATTTTATATTAAAAAAAGCGATAAAAATAAGATTAATTATAAATATTATAAAAATGATTTAAATAAAACCTATGATCTTCTAAAAATTTTTAAATTTGGAATTTGTCGTGGGTATAAAAATGAAGATATTTTTGATTCAAGAAATGATTTAGTTAAAATTGATTCTACTTCTGATGAGTTAAACTTAATAAATTTAGTGTTAGGAAAAGTTGATCTTGTTTTCACAGATAAAAGTGTAGCAAAATTTCATATCAGAAATAATCAAACACTTGTTGATAATTTGAACAATCTAGAGTTTCTTGAGCCTGAGATAGCAAAACATCAATTATTTATTGCATTTTCAAAAAAATCAAAAGATATTGAGTTAAAAGTAAAAGCCTTTAATAAAGGTTTAAAATCTCTTATTAAAGAAGGTAAAATAAAAATTTTGAAAAAAGATTTTGATGATTTCAAATAATATTTTCTATTTATGTAATTTTAATCCTCTGAAATTTTAATAAAATAACAATATATGAGTTTATTGATGCAATTATAAATTCTATTTGGTATAAAAAAATTGGTATCAAACAAATGGATGCTATTTTTGAAGGTCAAATATGAATAAAGTGATTCAAGATGAAATAAATGCTATTTTATGGAATGCTTGCGACACGTTTCGTGGAGTTGTTGATGCAGGCGAGTATAAAAACTATGTATTAACAATGCTTTTTATAAAATATATATCCGATACCTTTGATGAAAAATATGAAGAATATAAAAAAAAATTTGCTGGCAATGAAATAAAAATTAAAAATGCATTGGAAAAAGAAAAGTTTATTTTACCAAAAGGTTGTCATTTTAAAGATATATATGAGCAAAAAGAAGAAAAAAATATCGGTGAAATTATAGATATAGCTCTTAATAAGATAGAAACAGCAAACAAAGAAAAATTAGACAATGTTTTTAGAAATATAAGTTTTAATTCAGAATCAAATTTAGGAAAAGCGAAAGATAGAAATATACGTATAAAGCTTTTTCTAAATGATTTTAATAGTCCAAAATTAAATTTACGACCTTCATGTATTGGAAAACTTGATATTATTGGAAATGCATATGAATATTTAATCGAAAAATTTGCCGCTGGGGCAGGGAAAAAAGCAGGTGAGTTCTATACACCAACAGAAGTCTCTCAGCTTCTCGCTGAAATTATAAATCCACAAAAAGGTCACAAAATATATGACCCCACTTGTGGTTCTGGTTCATTACTAATTCGTTGTGCAGAAAAGCTGACTAAAAAACGGATAAGTGATTTTCAAATTTATGGTCAGGAAATTACAGCAGCAACATGGGCCCTAGCTAAAATGAATATGTTTCTGCATTGTTTAGAAAGTGCTGTCATTGAAAATGGGGATACCATTCGGAGTCCTCTTTTTTTAGATGGTGATAAGTTAATGAAGTTCGATATTGTTATAGCCAATCCTCCTTTTAGTTTAGATAAATGGGGTATTGAAGAAGCTAAAAATGATCCATTTCAAAGGTTTCATTATGGCATTCCTCCTCAAAGTTATGGAGAACTTGCTTTTGTACAACATATGATAGCATCACTTAATGAAACAGGGCGTTCTGCAGTGGTATTACCAAATGGTGTTTTATTTCGAGGTTCTTCTGAGCAGAAAATTAGAGAAAAGATTATTTATGATGATTTGCTTGAAGCAGTTATTGGATTGCCTGCAAATCTTTTTTATGGAACTAGTATTCCTGCAACTATTATTGTATTAAACAAAAAAAAACAAAAAGAAAGAATGAAAAAAGTTCTTTTTATAAATGCTGATTTAGAGTACCAAGAAGGAAAAAATCAAAATAAATTAAGACCGCAAGATATATGTCATATTTTAAATAACTTTAAAAAATTTAAGACAGAAGCATTATACAGTCATAAAGAAAAGTATTATTCACGAGTCGTTGATATTTATGAAATTAAAGAAAATAATTTTAATTTAAATATTCGTCGTTATGCAGACAATACACCTCCTCCTGAAATTTATGATGTAAAGGCTATTTTATTTGGAGGAATTCCTAAACGCGAAGTTTATGATGGATACAATCAAGAAATATTAAATAATATGAATTTAAAGCTTATTTTTGAAGAAAAAGATGAAGAATATTTTATTTTTAAAAGTGAGATTGATTGTAAAGAGAAAATTCGTGAATTCATTAATGATGATATCGACTTTAAAACATTAGCTTTAATTGAAAGATGGTGGGATAAATACAAGTTGTCTTTAAGAGATCTAGAGAAAGAAATTGAAAATGAGGGAATATTGCTAAAGTCATTTCTTAAGGAATTAGACTATGAGCACTGAATTCACTGAATGGAAAGAATATTTTATCTATCAAGTTGGTAAAGTTGTAACAGGTTACACTCCCTCAAAACATAATCTTGATTGCAAGGGTAATATTCCCTTTATTTCACCTTCAGATATAAATGGAAATAAGAATATAAAATCTTCTGCTAGATCAATTTCTGAATTAGCTTTACATAAAAACAGGGAAATTCCAAAAAATAGTGTATTGGTCACTTGCATTGGTAGTATAGGTAAAGTTTCTATAACTAATAAAAGATCAGCTACAAATCAGCAAATTAATTCAATAATATGTAATGATGGGTTTTATCATGAATATATTTACTATTCTGTATTAAATATAAGTAATTATTTAGTAAAAATTTCTAATATAACAACGCTTCCAATAATTAATAAAACTGATTTTGAAAATCTTAAATTAACATTACCAAATTTTTCAGATCAAAAAAAAATCTCAAAAATATTAAGTTCTGTAGATTTAATGATAGAACTAATTGAACAAAAAATAGAAAAACTTGAAATTTTAAAAAAAGGAATCATGTTTGATCTTTTAACGAAAGGAATAGGGCATACTAATTTTAAAGATAGTCCAATCTTAAGTATACCTGAAGAATGGAGTATAAAGCGTTTAAAAGATATTTCTATTAAACTAATAGATGGTGATAGAGGGCATCATTATCCAAGCCAGGAAGAACTTAAAAAGAATGGTCACTGCTTATTTTTAAATGCAACAAATGTTACTAAATCTGGGTTTAATTTCAAGAATTTTGAGTATATAAGCAAAGTCAAAGATTCTCTTTTAAGCAAAGGAAAAATAAGACTAAATGATATTGTAATTACGACAAGAGGTACTGTTGGTAATATAGCTTTTTATTCTAATAAAATTGGCTTAAAAAATATGAGAATTAATTCAGGAATGGTAATAATAAGGTCTGATGATAAAGAATTAATTAATGAATTTTTGTATCATTCTCTTCAATCATTTTATTTTGAATTTAATTATAAAAAATTTGCATCTGGTTCTGCACAACCTCAATTACCAATAAAAGATCTTGAAAATTTTATGGTGCCAATACCTCAAATGAGTGAGCAATTAAAAATTATAAAAATTGCTAATAAAATTTCAAATAAAATTTTATTAGCAAATGTTTTGCTTGATAAATATCAAAATCTTAAAAAAGCTTTAATGCAAGATCTTTTGATGGGTAAATCAGGAATAAAATTTTAAAAATATAAATTTTACTTTTCAATCAAAATTCGCTATTTTTTTTATTTGATGGTTTATTTTATTTATAGTTTCTTGGCCAACTATTTTTGAACACATTAAATATCTCTTTTCATTATAGTTTAAATCATCAACATCTTTTATAGTGAGAGAATTTTTGTACTTTGGATTTTCCTTAAATAAATATTCAGCCTCATATCTTGATATGAGCATATAATCTCCGTTTTTTTCAATAATTTCATTTAACATTTCATAATTATCGTTAGAAGATAAAATGATTTCGTCTGGTTTATCTGATTTTACTGAACCTGTTATGTATTTTTTTGTTTTATTTAAAGTTTCTTCTATATAGTTTCCATAAGCATACCCTATTTTTAGTAATATTCTTAAATTTTTATTTTTTAGTATTTCGCTAAAGGTTTTATACTCTGTAAATCTATTATCATCTTTTCTTAAAAGAATTGATGTTCTTTTATCTTTAAAATAAGGTTTTGAATAAAAAACATAACTCAATCTTGATTTTATCATTAAAGCATTTGGATAACATACTTTTGTTTTATTTTCTTTCATCAATACAAGAGTTCTAACCAATGGGATATTATTAAATTCGTATTTAACATTCGCAGAATTTAGAATTTTTTTTAGTAAATGATAAGCAACTCCGTCGGAAGGTTTTGAATCATTTTTCTTGTAAATGAAGAATGGAGTTCTAGGCTGAATATTTATAAATACCGTGTCATTTTCTTGATTGTCTCCAGTCATATCTTTTGCGTAGATATTTTTCTCTGTATTTATTAGAAATATAAAAAATATTATAATATAGAATGATTTATTCATGAAGGTATTCATAAGAAACTTTCATTAGAGTGTTTTAGATATAATAATGAAACAAGGATAAAAATACAAATAAATAATTATATATATATTTTTGACGTTATTATTAAATAGTGATAAGTTTTTTTGACAAATAATTTTATATTGTCAAATTAAAAACACTTCATAGGCTTAACTAAAATGATATATAATTAAAATAGAAGTTTTTATGAGTAATATTTTAAAATGGTTTAAAATGACAAAAAATCAGATTTTTTATAATATGTACAAGGTATTCTTTATTGTTTTAATATGTTTGTATACTGGCAATTTGGCTTTTGCTCAAAAAGTTTATCAAAGAGATGAGCTTACTCGATTTTCAGGAGGCAAACCATATACCTTTGATCCTACAAATTCCGATGATTCACCCACGAATCTTGTTTTACAAGATTTATTTGAGGGTTTAACAAGGATAGACCAAAATGGAAAAGTCATTTTAGCCCTTGCTTCATCATATAAAGTTACAAATAATAAAAAAACTTATATTTTTAAGATTAGATCTGATGCTAAATGGTCAGATGGTTCAAAAGTAACAGCAGCTCATTGTGCTCTTCCTATTCAAAGAATAGTTAATCCTAAAATTTTAACAACGATTGGATTTTCATCTTATCCTATTTTAAATAGTCAAAAAATACTTGAAGGAAAAATGCCAATTAAAAAATTAGGGGTTCAAATTATAAACTCAGAAACTCTTCAAATTAAGTTATCTCAACCTTTTCCTCGTTTTTTAGAGCTATTAAGTGGTATAAATTATGTATGTTTAAACCCTAAAGATTTCAATTCTAAAGGTTTATTTATAAATGAAATTCCATCTTTATCTAATTCCGCCTATAGAATAAAAGATTATCTGAAAGAAAAGTTCATACGTTTTGAAAAAAATCCTTATTATTATAATTTTAATAATGTAAAAATAAATAATGTTATTTATTATTTTACTGAAGATATTTTATCGCAAATAAATATGTATATTACAGGACAAGCTGATATGACTTCTCCAAATATTTCATCGAATGAAATTCCATATTTAAATTCAAAGCTTATAGGTAGTCAGTTAATTCTAAATAGAACAGCTGATTCAATTATATTGATATTAAATATTAGTAAAAAACCTTTTAAAAATAATTTGAAGTTAAGAAAATCTATTTCTATGGTTATAAATAGGGATGAAATAGCGAAAAAAATATTGTATGATTCTAAATTTATTATATATGATATTGTCCCAGATTATATTTACGAATATACTCCTTATATTCCAAAATGGGCCACAGTGAGTTATGTTCAAAGAGTGAAAGAAGCAAAGAAACTATTTAATGAATCTGGTTTTAACGAAAATAATAAGTTAACAATAAAAATAAACTATAATTATAGTCCAGATAGTTATAAAATAGTAGAATCTATTTCAGATCAGCTTAAAAAAGAATTAGGTATTACTGTAATTTTAAATCGTTTAGATTATAATGACAATGTTACTTCAATTCGAGAAGCAAATTTTGAGATATCATTGATCACTTGGAATCCTAATTATTTAGACCCTATTGAATATTTAGGCCTTTTAAAAAGTACTAAGCATTATAAATTTTCATATATGAATAATCCTAAATACGATAATTTACTTGATATGGCTACTGCTCAAGTCGAAAATAAAAAAAGAAATATTTTATTTGAAAAAGCAGCTGCGATTGGAATGGAATATTATTCTGTTATTCCTTTATTTGATAAATTATCACGATATTTAGTAAATTCTGATATTGGTGGTTATAAAGAAAATGATCCCTATTTAAAATTATATTCACAGGATTTATATTTTAAAAAAATAACAATCAAATAATAACCACCTTTTTTGCAATATTTTTAAACATTTTAATTTAATCTATAATTATTGTAATTTTTAAAATAAAATAATATAACAGAAAAACTTTCATATTTTAATAAAAACAGAAAGGAGTTATAATGAATCTTGAAAAGAAAGAAGATAATTCAAATTCTGAGAATTTTAAAAAAGAATTAATTGATAATATTAAAGAAAAATCATCACATCCTTGTGTTATAGAAGCAAACTGGAAAGAAAAAGCATTTAAGGTAATTTGTTCTACTCCGCAATTAATTATAATTTCATTAAGTGCTATAATTATTTTTCTACTAAAAATATTGCATACTTTTCTTCATACTATCCATCTTATAAAAAAGTAATAATTCATTTTGTTTACTATTTTTTCTAATATAAATTAAAAGATGAATTAATAATTTAATAAAAAATAATTTCTAATAAATATTTGTTTTTATATGTTTAATTTATTATATTAATTGAAAATTAGAATTAATTTATTAAGTAAATAGAATTTATTTAACTTGACTTTAGGATACTCTTTGATTACGTAAGAATTCTTTATTAAATAGGTTATCTATTTTATAATATCAAAAATTATAAATTTTATTAAGTCCTGTTTAATAAAATGCTTATAAAAATAAAAATGACTTTAAATATTAAAAAATTTTCATAAAAATTTAGTCTTATTAAAATTAAATTACATATAGAAGGCATTAAATGAAAAAGAATAATAAATTAACAACGAGTGCAGGCGCTCCTGTAGTAGATAATCAAAATACAATGACTGCTGGTCGTTATGGTCCTGTACTTTTGCAAGACGTTTGGTTTTTGGAAAAATTAGCACATTTTGATCGTGAAGTTATTCCAGAACGTCGTATGCACGCAAAAGGTTCTGGAGCCTATGGAACATTTACAGTAACAAATGACATATCTAAATTTACAAAAGCTCATATTTTTTCTTCAATCGGTAAAAAAACAGATCTCTTTTTAAGGTTTTCAACTGTTGCTGGCGAACGTGGTGCTGCAGATGCCGAAAGAGATATTCGTGGTTTTGCCATGAAATTTTATACAGAAGAAGGAAATTGGGATTTGGTTGGAAATAATACGCCTGTTTTCTTTTTACGCGATCCCCTTAAATTTCCTGATTTAGCTCATGCAGTTAAAAGAGATCCTGTAACTAATATGCGCAGCGCTGAAAATAATTGGGATTTTTGGACCTTATCTCCAGAATCGCTTCATCAAGTAACAATAGTAATGAGTGATAGAGGTATTCCTTTTTCATATAGACATATGCATGGATTTGGAAGTCATACTTATAGTTTTTTTGATAAAAATAATAAAAGAAGTTGGGTTAAATTTCATTTTATTTCTCAGCAGGGCATAAAAAATCTTTCAGATTCTGAAGCAGAATCAATTATTGCAAAAGATCGTGAAAGCCATCAGAGAGATCTTTTTGAAAGTATTGAAAAAGGAGATTTTCCACGCTGGAAAATGTGTATTCAAATTATGTCGGAAGAAGATGTTGCAAAATGTAAATATAACCCTTTTGATCTTACAAAAGTATGGTTGCATAAGGATTATCCGTTAATTGAAGTTGGAATTTTAGAACTAAATCGAAATCCTGAAAATTATTTTGCAGAAGTAGAACAAGCTGCTTTTAATCCTGCAAACATCGTTCCTGGTATTGGGTTTTCTCCAGATAAAATGTTACAAGGAAGACTCTTTTCATATGGTGATGCACATCGTTACCGCCTTGGTGTCAATCACCAACTTATTCCTGTAAATGCTCCCAAATGCCCTTATCACAGTTACCATCGTGATGGTGCGATGAGAGTTGATGGAAACAAAGGAAAAACTTTAAATTATGAGCCAAATAGCAAAGGTGAGTGGCAACAACAAAACAATTATGCTGAGCCTCATTTAGTTCTTGATGGTACTGCAGGGCATTGGGATCATAGAGAAGAAAATGATTATTATTCGCAGCCTGGATTGCTATTTAGATTAATGAGTACAGATCAAAAACAAGTCCTTTTTGAAAACACAGCGCGCGCTATGGGAAATGCTTCGAATGAAATTAAATTAAGACATATCGAAAACTGCAAAAAAGCAGATCCCGATTATGGTGCAGGTGTTGCAAAAGCATTAGGGTTGTTTATTTAAAATTAAGATTTTCTACTTAATTCCTCTTAATTTTCTGAGGTATTCAAACGAACAACAACTCTTCTTACTCGGCGTTTACTTACTTCAACAATTTCCATAATAACATTGTTAATTGTTAACTTATCTCCCGATTTTGGAATTTGTCCAAAATGATGAAGAATTAAACCAGCAAGAGTATCAAATTCGTTTGTTTCAATTCCTTTAGTGAGTTCATCTACTTTTAAATCAAAGAAGTCGCAAAAATCATCTATATGAATTTTACATTCTACTAAATATTGATTTGCTACTTGTGTAGGACGAATGGCATCTTCTTCGTTGTCATATTCATCTCTTACTTCGCCAACAATCTCTTCAAAAATATCTTCCATGGTGACAATACCACTTGTGCCACCATATTCGTCTAAAACAATGGCCATATGCTGTTTGTGTCTTTTCATTTCTTGAAAAAGATGATCTACAGGTTTTGTTTCAGGGATAAACATAACTTCTCTTCTAATTTCAGAGACAGTAGATTCGTAACAAACGGGATCCCCTTGATGTTTCTTTAAGAAAAAAAGAGCATCTTTAGCATGAATTGTTCCAATGATATTATCAATTTTATCTTCATAAACAGGAATTCGGGAAAGTCCTGTTTCTCTAAATTTTTCAACGGCGTCTACTATTTTCATGGATTGAGATACGGCCGTTAAGTCAATGCGATGCACCATAATTTCACGTACAACGGTATCGCCTAGTTCAAAAATTCCTGAAAGCATATCGTGTTTTTGTTCAGCAATAACACCTTCTTTTTCTCCAACATTAATTAAAAATTCAAGTTCTTCTTCAGTAATTTGTGGATCTTTATTTGGATTTTTATTAGAGCGAGTGATAAAAGAGGTAATGTAATTACTTACTGCAGTCATTGCAATTGAAAACGGAAGTAAAATATAGTAAAAAAACTTATAAACATTTAAAACGGGAATAATGATTTTAACAGCATGGGTTTTTGCAAATGTTTTAGGAATAATTTCTGCAAATAATACAATAATGATTGTCATCATTCCAGTAACAAGCAATATAGGTGTATTGCCAAAATGTGTTCTAATAATGTCATCAACAAATATAGAAGCAAAAATATTAGCAAGATTATTTCCAATTAAAAGAGATGCTAAAACACGGGAAGGGCTATTTAACCATAAATTTAAAACTTGGGCTGATTTTTTACCTGATTCACATAAATGTTTTGCCTTAAGATTTGATATGCTCGTAGCAGCTGTTTCTGTCATTGAAAAAAATGCAGAAATGCATAAACTTATAATTACGATACCGATACCAGCAACCAAACTTTCTACCATTAATAAAATCCTTTATTTGCTTGAAAGAATTGCTTTGCACCAATTCGCTTTGCCCATTTCTTTTTGAAGTTCATTCTGTAGGTTTTGTTCTAAATGAGTCATAACCTTCCATGCGCTTTTGTTACGTTCGTGATCAAACCCTTTTAAATGGACAATCCCATGAATAATCATTTTTTCAAGTTCTTGAGAAATTGTTACACGAGCTTTCTTTGCTTGATTATAACAAACGGGGAGACATATTAAAATATCTCCTAAATAAGAATATTCAGATTCATTTGGTAAATCATCTGAATATGGAAAGCTTAAAACATCAGTCGGATAATTTTTGCCTCTATAATATGTGTTACTTGAAAGCATTTCATTTTCATCGCAAATACGAATGCCTATTTCAGTAGAAAAGTCACACATTAGCGATAATATGAATTGAATTCTTTTTTTTAATTCTGCAATTTTTGCAGTAATAATTATTTTTTCACTTGTTATTTCAAAGCTAGAATTTTTTGATTTTTTAATTTTATTAAATTTTTTTGTTGATAATACGACACTTGAAATTAATTTAATTTTTTTATCTTTTTTCATTTTCCACGTTCATAATAAATTGATTATAGTAAAAATGTTATTTTACTTTAGCATAGAAACAACGAAATCCATTTTGTGAAAAACTAATACAAGCATCTGCTTTGTCATAGCCTGCAAAAAACTCACCATTTGTTTCACCAATAGGGAGATTTTGGGACAATATTTTTCCATTATTAGGATCTACCATAAATATTTGCCCTCTTGAAGAGGCTGCTAAAATAACATTTTTCTTGGTGACAAATACACTCATAATTGGTGAAAGGTCATAGGTTAAACTGGTAGACCAAAGAACTTCGCCTGTTTCTTTATTTAAACTTACTAATTTTCCATTTGAAGAACCAATTAAAACACTATTTTGGTATAATTTTGGCTGAGCAACACTTCCTAATGGATAACTCCAAATAGCAGACTTTGAATCTAAAGATATATTTTGTGTCATGCTTTCTGTGTTGGAAACTATTAAGTTTCTATCGATCACTAATGGAGTAGAAACAATTGAGTTAAATTTATCTGGTCCTGCTGGAAGTTGCGTCGATTCTCTTTGAGAATCTGTTGCTTCTTGAACTTGCCAAGACCATTCAATGCTCCCTGTTTTGGGATTTAAAATAAGAATAGCCCCAAGATTTGTACCAACAATGATTTCTGTTGGTGTACTTGTCAATGCATTTGAAGTGAGTCTTAAGTTTGCATCGGGTGCGAGGCGAACGGCCCAAGATAGTTTTCCTGTTTCCCAATTAAAAGCTTGTATGTACTCATTTGCAGAAAAAATATAAACATTTCCATTTTGAATAATTGGAGTGCCAACAAATTTAGAAGAATTTGAAAAAACCCATTTCATACCTGGTGAAAGTAACAATGTTTCTTTAATTAATTCTTGATAAATTAAACCATTTGCAGCACCAGATTGATCTTTATATATTGGTTTAGGTCTAAAAATAGCCATATATTTTCTTGAATATGTACCCCATAAAGAAGTATTTTCAGAGCCTAAAAATGGCAAATAATTATTAAATGTATTTGCTTCAACTTTTAAAAGATAACCTTTATTTGTTCCAATTAACCAATGATTGTCATAAAAAATAGGAGTAGAAGATACTGAACCTGGAATAGGGTAACTTTGTAAAAATTGACCACTTCTATTTAAGTCAAAACAATTTATTGTGTTTGTCTCTGGGGATGCGCCGCAAACAGGTCTAGGCAAAATAGATATTTTTGATTTATTAATTAAAGAGTTCTTTGAATTTTCCTCTTTTATTTTTTTTTGCATTTCAAAAGTAAAGATATTGTCTGGAGTTAATCCTCCAAATTGCGAAAACGTTTTTTGATACGGAATAACAACTGTGGGGCGAGTAGAAAAAGAACCAACGGGGCCAGGAGAATACGCACCAACAACTTCAAGAATTTCGGGATGTGAAGTAACAAGTTTTATTTCAGCAAAGGGAAATACAGAAACAGAATATCCCAAAGAAAAAAGACAACAGGTAAATTTAGATAAATTCATTTAGAAGATTTCCTAATAATATTAATTATGATTCTAAATAATTTAGCCATATTTTTGCCTGTTGCTGAATATCAGAGGCTTGTGAAGCTGAATTAGAATTAGAATCACTAGATGATATAATTTGATTTAAAACTTTAAGAGCTTCTTCTTTATTTCCAGATAGAAATAATATTTGAGCCCTTAATAAACGGGCATGATTAGGAAGAGGATTTTGTGGAATTTCTTCTACAATTTTTAATTCATCGAGAGCTTTTTTCTCATTTTTTTCTGAAGCATAAATGCCTGAGAGAGTTGTTCTTATTTGAACTTGGAGTAAGGGATATCTTCCCGTATTAGCAACAATTGGTTCTAAAATTTCTTTTGCTTTATCATTTAATCCTTTTGAAATATAATAAGAAGCCGCTTTAATTGCTGCTTGCCAGCCGATTGCTTCAGTGTCATATTTTTTAGAAAATTGAGAAAATTGTTCCATGCTTTTTGTATAATCGGGAGTAAAATCTTTAGGAGCATTTCCTTT
This sequence comes from Silvanigrella paludirubra, assembly GCF_009208775.1. Classification (NCBI taxonomy): domain Bacteria; kingdom Pseudomonadati; phylum Bdellovibrionota; class Oligoflexia; order Silvanigrellales; family Silvanigrellaceae; genus Silvanigrella; species Silvanigrella paludirubra. Next base: position 31,358 of record NZ_WFLM01000007.1, read on the forward strand.
AAATAATTCAAGCTTTTTTTGATAATCAAGATTTTCTTTATTAAAAACTTCTTCAATTAAAGAATATTCTTTTGATAGTTTTTGATTTTTAGATGTCAATGCTTGATTATAAATTAAAAAGCCTAAGCCTACGATTGCTACTGAAGCAATTAAGCCAATTAAAGTCCATTTTCGTCTTTGTGCTATTTTAATTGCTTTGTAAGATGTTTCTTCAAATAAAGTATTTTCTGAACTTCTTTTAGGATTTATAATATTTGATTTTGATGCATCATTATCTAGTGCAAGATTTCGTAACAAACGAATCACCTTAAGACTCCTGCTTCAGGAAAAAATATGGAATAGCCTGAAAAAAAATGATTTCCAGGAATTGTCCCTGTAATTAGTATCACAGATATTGTAATTTGTAAGTCTTTATCCAATTTCAAACTAAATAGTATAGACTTTATTTTCATTGTGACAAAACTTTAGCGCACGGCTTTTATTTTGATATACCATAATGTAGGAATTAGCTATAATGGGTTTATAAATTCAAACAAGTCTCTTGGTTAGAGCTTGGCTGGCCATGGAGGGTCTGCATCGTGTTGGTTTTAACGCGTAAAGTTGGCGACGTTATTGCAATTGGCGATAATATTAAAATTATTGTTATGGCAATTAAAGGAAAACAGGTTCGCTTAGGAATTGAAGCGGACAGGTCTACTGTTGTGCATAGAGAAGAAATTTATCAAAAGATAAAGCAGGAAACAAATGCTGCATCGCAAGCATCTGTTGACTCCACTGCTGTTGCTAAAGAACTTTTACAAGGTAAACAATCTACAGATGATCCTCTTTCAAAAGAGAAAAAAGGAATTAAAATAATAAAGAGAAATTCAAATCCAGAAAAAAAATAATATAAATATTTATATTTGTCCTTTAATGATTGATACATCTCCACCCATTTGAGTTAGTTTTTCAACAATATTATCATACTTTCTTTGTAGTTCATGAATATTTGATAATAATGTTGTTCCTGATGCAACAAGACCCGCAATAACTAAACACATTCCTGCGCGAATATCTGTTGGCATTTTAAAGTTACCTCCAACTAAATTAGTTGGTCCATGGATAATTGCGGAGTGAATGTGATTTTTATTTTTAAATCGGCATGGAGCTTCGCCAAGACATGTGGAAAATAAATTAATGTTAGCGCCCATGCTATTTAAGTAACGTGTATAACTAAGTCTGTCCTCAAAAATAGTTTCATGCAAAATGCTAATTCCATCAGCCTGGGTAAATAAAACCATAAAAGGTTGTTGCCAATCTGTCATAAAGCCGGGATGTACCTCAACTTCAATATGGCTATGTTTAAGTCTTTTTCCTTTTGGACTGGAAACATAAATTCCTTCTGAGTTAACTCTAAATTCAGCACCCATTCTTTGGATATAATTTAAAAAACTATACAAAGGATCGTGAGGGATTTTTTCTAATAAAACATTTCCGCCAGTTGCCAGAGCTGCGCAAGCAAAACTAACAGCTTGGTTTCTGTCGGGCATAACGCGAAGTTCGCAGCCTTTTAAGCGAGGAACTCCTCGAATTACATAAGTTCTATTTGCATTTATTGTGATATCGGCACCCATTTTTTGTAACATTTTTACAAGCTCTGTTACTTCTGGCTCGATAGCTGCATTTTCAATAATGGTGCGGCCTTTTGCTAGTGTTGCGGCAATGATTAGATTTTCAGTAGTCATAACGCTAGGAAAAGGTAATATGATATGTGCCCCTTGGAGACCTTGTTCATCAACAAAAATATGATAAAGATCGCCATCTAATTCAACATGGGCACCCATTTCTTGAAGACCTTTAATATGAAAATCAACAGGTCTTTTTCCTATTTTATCTCCGCCAAGGGTTCCATAAATATATGCACTGCCGAATCGGTGCAACAAAGCACCAACAGCTAAAATGGAGATTCTATTTTTTTGACAAATTTCTCGTGAAATAGAGTTTTTGGTTATACCGTTAGCGCATAACCTGACAGTATGCTCATCAACGTATTCAACTTCTCCTCCAAGATGGGCAAATAACTCTTCTGCAATTTTTCTTTCATTAACTGCGGGGGCGTTTTTTATTAAAACATGCTCATTTGTTAATAAAGAAGCAATAATACATTTTGTTACCTGATTGCTGCTGCCTGCAATAGACACCTTACCGCCTGCAAGCTTTTGGCCGCCATTTATCTTTAAGAGTTGTTCCGCTGTCATAAAAATCCTTATTTTTCATACAAAAAAAATTTCAAATTTCTGTTTTCATTTATCGGTAAGGAGATAAAATTCCTATAAAAATAGCTAAAATCTATTTTTGAATGTCTCCCTAGGATATTTTATAATAGGTAAAACAAAAAGCAGAAAGCGGAACTCAAATATTTATTTTTAAAAGTTTAATTATGAATTAAAAATAGGATGGTGGGTGCTTAGGGACTCGAACCCCAGACCCTCGCCTTGTAAGGGCGACGCTCTAACCAACTGAGCTAAGCACCCTCAAATTGGATTTGAATTTAACTTTTTGTTTCTTGGGAAAACCATAAAATGGTGGGTGCTTAGGGACTCGAACCCCAGACCCTCGCCTTGTAAGGGCGACGCTCTAACCAACTGAGCTAAGCACCCGCAAGTAACATCAAGTTAGGTTTATTTCAGTATGCGACCTACCAAGTAATGTCAATAAGGTTTCTTGGTTTTTTTTAAACCTCTGAATATGAAAGCCTAATTTTTCTTTTATCCGAAGATCTTTTAAAAAAGGATTTTTAATGGCTGAAATTTCTTTATAAGAAGAAAGTCCAATTTTATCAATAAGAAACAAAGGAAAAGAAGGGACTGGCCAATCGGTGGCAAACAAGAGACGATCTCCTAATAAACTTGCCTGTGATTTTTCAAATAGTTTTAATGAAGATCTAGCCCGAGTTGGATTAAACAAACCTGAAGTGTCTAAAAAAAAGTTTTCATATTGAGAAGCTAGTTCTTCAGCCTCATGCATTTGTGATGGGGTACCTGCATGAGCTGCAATAACGACCACGCCAAGGTCTAATGCCTTTTTTAATTTTAAAATATGATTGTTTTTTAGCCAGCCTTTTTTAGGCTCAGCAAACGTATATTCATTATCTGTATGGCTTAAAAGAGGAATTTTGTAATGCTTTAGAGCTTCATAAAAGGGAAAACATAATTTATTTTCTGGGTCAATCCCCATCATGGATGGCAACCATTTTATTAAAAATGCATTATTTTTTGCACATATTTCTAACTCTTGAATTGCGTCTTTTCGATAAGGGTGAATGGATGCTCCATGTAATAAAGTATTAGGAAATTGTTTTACAGCATAATCTCCCCATGAATTAGGAATATACATTTGAATAAATTCGGGAATTAATTTACCAGATTCATCATAAATTGCATCTAAACATAAAGTAACTGCTTTATTTATTTGTTTTGATTCTTCTATTAAATTTGAAATTCTTTTAATCCAAATAAGATCGATATCTGAATTCATTTGTTCGTTAGTTATTTTTTGTGACTTTTTTAAAAAGAAAAAACTCGGTCTTTTTTCAAAAATTTTTCCTAAAATAATACCTGAATGACAGCATCCTGACCCTGCAAGATGAACATGAAAATCAATTAGCATAGTGATTAGACCTAATAATAATTGTGAGCATTGGGGTTTCTTACAAATAATTTAAATAAAAAATAAAATGTAATCATTAATATTAAACCTTCCCATCCTTCTAATTTAATAATGGGGTGAGAAGCAACAAGAGCTAATGCAAATCCTAAACTGCTTAATAACCAACATGAAATAAGAACCCATCTGCATATAAAAAAAGCTCTCCAAGATACTATAAAAATATATGGAATTAATTTTGATCTTGTTTTCAACCTTGCTTCTGTTAATTGTGAATTCCAAAAATGGAAATAAAGAGAAATAATACAGAGCTTACTTACACCTAAAGAAACAATATCTTTTATTCCTGTGGTATATGATAATGTTAAATATAAAATAATAAATATTGTCATTATAATTAAGGAGGGAGTTTTTTTGTTTTCAAAGTAGTAGCATATATGTAAATATATTTTTGATAAGATAATATTATAAGCTAGTAAATATATACTAATTAGAATTAAAATTACACTAATTTCAATAAAAGAAAAGTTTTTTGAAAGCAGTAATTTAAGAGCATATCCTTCAGAAATACTTAAAAATAATAAAAAAGAAACAGAAGAAAAAAGGATAAATAGAAATTTTAATCTTTTTTTGAAAAGATGTTGTTTTCTTTTATAGTAGTCTGCACTTAATTCTCTGTATTTTTCTTCCATTCAGAATAATCCTTTTCAAGGGTATTAATATAATTTTGTCCCTTAGCAAGAAGTTCAATTAAACGATCAAATGCACCAATTTTATTTGCTTCTGTATAACGTTCGTCTCTTGATAGTTTATAATCAGGCTCCATAGCTTCTTGGATAGAGTATTTTTGTTCATCTAAGCTTTTTTTAAAGCTTATAGTATAATTATCTAAATAATTTAATTTTTTACTTTTATTGGGCATTAGTTTTTGTTTCGAAAAAACAATCAGTGAGTTATTAGCAAGAGTTAAATCATTTATAAATTGTTCAAAAGCAAAAAGTTCAAAATTTGTACCCGATCTTAATCTGAAGTTAGTATCTTCAAAGCATAAAATAATTAATTTATTTTTTGGTAATATATCTTTATAAAATATACTTCTATTATTTTTTTCATTAGAAAAACTATCCCTATTATTTATATAATTCTTTTTAATATCGTTCCAAAAATACAAGGAAGAAATTTTGTTTGAAATGATATCTTTGAAATATTCAAGGAATATATTATCTATATTATAAGAATTATACTTTTTATAAGTTATAATTGAAATACATTTAATCATAAAAGCAATAGATAATTGAATGCTTTCTGCTGCAGATGTGCATTCTTGCCAGGCGATTATTTTTGAATTAACCATTCCTTTTTTTAATGGCCAGTTTGATTCTATTTTTTCTATTACAAAGTTGGTTGAATTTAAATTTTGAAAAGTTTTTTTTATTAAAGAGCATTTGCAATCATATTGAGTTGGAGCATCTGTTGAATTATGAAATTTTAATAAAAATCCATCACATTTTTTTACTTCACCAATATTATCTTGATTATTACAAAGAGTTTCATTAATGAGAATATCAATATCACAAGATTTTTTAGTTTGAATTAACCTTCTTGCTTTTTTAACAAACTCATTAATTTCATAAACAATTGCTTTTAATGTTTGATCTTTTGTTTCAGTCATAAAGAGGAGCTGTCCTTAATATAAACAATTCTTTTTAAAAAACACTTTATCTGGGAAAATTCTTTCAATGACGAGACTTTGACGATCTAGAATTAAATTATTATTCCCTTTAAACTCATTATATCTATCATTATTTTTTAATGAATGCTTCGGAGCTAAAATATGAAATTGTATTATTTATACAATAAAAATACATTAAAAGTTCTTTTTTTATGTTTAATTTTATATTCTCCCATATGCTTGGCAAATACAGATTCAACTGAATCAAATCAAATCATAGCGGAAAATTCAATTTCAGAGAAGTTAAACCAAAAAGCAGCAAGTCAAATACCAGCTTCATTCATTAGTTTAGGAAGAAAGCCTTCTGCATATGCACTTGTTGTGGAAAAACTGCAACATAAACTTAGTGTTTACAAAGAAAATATCACAGGAACATATGAGATTATTAAGACATATCAGGCTGTTACTGGAAAAAAACAGGGTGATAAAAAATCATCTGGTGATAAGAAAACACCTGAAGGAATTTATTTTATAACAGGCAAAATAACTGGGGGTAAACTACCACCTAAATATGGTCCTGGCGCTTTAACTTTAGATTATCCAAATATCTTTGATCAAAGATCAAGTAAAACAGGATATGGAATTTGGATTCATGGAGTTGAAGATGATTCAAGAATAAGCAAAGCATTTGATACGGATGGTTGTGTCGCTTTAAGAAATGACGATTGGCTAGATTTAGAGAAGTACATTACTCCCTTAGAGACGCCAGTCGTGATCACAAAAGAAATGACTTTACTCGATTCCTCTAAAAAAATCGAAGAAACAAAAGTTGCAATTCAGTCTATGTTAGACTCCTGGAAAAAATCTTGGGAAAATTCTGATTTAAATGAATATCTAAGTTTTTATTCAGATTCCTTTAATACTTTAGGAAAAAATAAAAAACAATGGCTTCAGCTTAAAACTACTTTAAGTAACAATAGAAAAGGTAAAATAAGTATTGAAATTAGTGATCCTAAAATTTTATCTTTTGAAGATGAAATATTTGTTTCATTTCTTCAAAAATATAACTCCCCTGAAAAAGAAGATTTTGGAAGAAAGTTTCTTTATTTAAAAAAAGAAAACGATCAATATAAAATTATATCTGAGAAATGGTATGAAGAAATTCAAAATTCGGATTTATTAAGTGCTTTAGTAAGGCAACCAAATAATGAGTATAAATAATTCAGTATCGAAAAAGAGTTCTAAAAAATTTAATTTAATATTTTTTATTGATTCTGAAAAAACATATCATTATAAACTCAATCTTTTTTTTGTTAAATTTGTGTTGTTTTTTTTATTTTTATTATTAGTTATATCTTCTATTTCAATTTATTTTAGTTTGACTTTGTTTCAGAAGAATCAAATTCAAGAGAAATATATAATTTCTTTTAAAAAAAGCTTGCTTCAGTATTCTTTTGAGAAAAATTTAATGAAAGAAGAAAGTAATAAAAATAATGAATTAGTTTTAAATTTACCTCAAAAAGAAGAATTAAAAAATAATGATGTAAAGAAAATAGAAATAAAGAAATTAGAAGTTAAAAAAGAAGAATTAAATAAAGTAGAAACTAAAAATGAAGAGGTTTTAATAATTCAAAATAGTGGTATAAAAATTGAAAATCCAAAAATATTACCAGAAGTAAATAAAACTCGTTTTATTTTTTCATTGTCTAATACAAATTTATCTAAAAACTCAATATCTGGAAAAGTATGCGCTGTAATAATTGGGGTAAATCAAAAAGGAGAAAATTTAATATATAAAATTCCAGAAGAGATTAAGTTAAATAATCAAAATGTTCCTTATTCATGTGACAAAGGGGAGCAAGTTAAATTTAGTAGATTACGTCCTACTGAGTTCTCGATTAAACTAGGAAAAAATGAAATTACAATTCAAAAAGTAAATATTTATTTCTCGTATATTGGAGCTAACGGAATAGTAGCTAATAGCTTCTAAATACACTCATATAAATAAAAAAATTTTAGAAAAACAAAAATATTAAAGAGCGTCAAAATTATATGGTCTCTATAATATATTTCATTTTGACGATAGGCACTCATTGCATAGCATTGAGGCTTATGAATGAAACTTATACAAATTACTAAAAAACTATTTATTTTAACTTTATTAAGTTTAATAAGCATATCTTGTGGTATGCAACAGAAAACTGTTGAATATGATGACTTCTCTGGTGACGTCAATCAACCCATTATATTTTCAGAAGGTTGGGGTACTAATTATAATTATCCTGTAATAGTTGATATTAGTACAGCAATTACCTCAGAAAACTCAAACTTATATAATTATATACAATTGGCTGTTGATACTTGGAATAATGCAATAGGAAGAACAATATTGCAATTAAGACAAGGCACAGTCACAAAAACAGGAAATTCTTTTTCAAGTTTGTTTTTACCTAATAATGAATCATTTAATGCTTTGTACTATGATCAAATTTCAGGAGGTAGCGGTGGTTGGGTAAAGAATACGGGAAAATCTTCATCGACAATTGCAACTACAATTTATAATTATAAAAAGAATGTTATTTTAAAAGCAAATATTCGATTTAATCGAGATACTTATTATTTTGGAGATACAACTGCAGATTACAACTCCTCAACACAGTATGTTGCCGATATGCAAAGCATTGCTTTGCATGAATTAGGTCATTTTTTGGGTTTAGGCCATGCTGTAAGTGAAACAAATAGCGTTATGTATCCAACAATAAATGTGGGTCATGATTCCGTTACTTCAAAAACTCAGGTAATATGTTTATCTAGCAATGATTTAGAAAGAATACGCTCAATATATACAGGTGGTTCTGCGGCATCGTATAAATGCTTAAATTAAATTATTTTTTAGTTAATAACCATGCTTGATGTATTTTCTCATTGCGAAAATCTTGAGGTAATGTCTTTTTAGTAATATTTTCAATATTAAAATTTTTTGAAAACTCATCATTATCAAATTTAAAGGATCTAAGATTATTAGAAAAAATAATTGTTCCTTTTTCAGAAAGTATTTTTTCACAATTTTTTAGAAGAGAAATATAATCACGTTGAATATCAAAGCTTTCACTCATTTTTTTTGAGTTTGAAAAAGAAGGAGGATCAACAAAAATAAGATCAAATTTTTTCGAATTCATAGTTAAATTATCAAGCCATTCAACAATATTTGCTCTTATAAATTCGTTGTTGCTATTTGATATATTGTTTAATTTAAAATTTGATTCAGCCCATTTTAAATATGTATTACTCATGTCAACCGTGGTTACGCTTTTGGCATTTCCAAGTGCGGCAGCAACGCTAACAGAACCAGTATAGGCAAATAAGTTTAAAACATTTTTATCAAAAGATAGTTTTTTTACAATTTGTCTTGTTTTTCTGTGGTCTAAAAACAATCCGCAGTCTAAATAATCAGATAAGTTAACTAAAAATTTCATATCTCCTTCATTTACAACTCTGGTAACACCTTTTTCATTTTCTCTCTCATATTGTGATAATCCTTTTTGTTTTTTTCTTACTTTTAAAAAGAAATCATTTTCATTTAATACAAAATATTTTTTTAAGTCTGAAATGACTTCTTCTAGTTGTAATTGATCCGCAATTTCATACTCATTTGAGAGTTCAGAATTGTTTTTAGATCTTTCATATTGATATAAAACAATAGCACCTGAGTAAAAATCAACTGCAAAAGGATACTGTGGAATATCCTTATCATAAATTCTAAAAGCAGTTATATTCTCTCTTTTGCTCCATTTTTTTAGAAATAAGTAATTTTTTTTTACACGGTTTATAAACATGGATTCCATTTTTTTACCAACTTTATTAAGACTTAAAATAGTATAAGCTCGCCTTCTTCAATCATTACTTGAAGTTTTTCTGGCTCAACAGGTTCGTAATTGTCGTTGATTTCAAGGCAAAATTCAACAAAAACACAAGCTACTTTTTCATACAAAAATGGAATAACCAAAACAGGAGAAGAACTTTTATAGTCTAATATGTGATAAGGGTCAGATAATACAGAAGGAACTGTAATTTCGAAGCTCATTCCTTTTTTCTTTAAAAACTGTTGTTTTGCCCTACCCATGATTTGGTTACAAAGTTCACCGCACATATCTGAAATTCCGAGATCATCTGCAATTGCATTTGGGCCAAGCATTTTAAATAGAAAAGAAGCCAATAGTTTTTTTGTTAAGTTAATAGACATTGAGCCTTTGATCTGTGGACTAGATAGACCAATTACAGCACTTATTTCGCTAAGACTATCATTCCCTGTTTTAAGAAATGGTCTTCCTGCAGCAATTGCTATATTTCCAATGGAATCAAAGATATGAATTGTCGATTCAAGAAATATTTTTAATATTTCAGGTTCAAACGCACCGTGGTCACCTTTATTTGGATTAATAGCATATTTAATTTTTTCTGATAATAATTTATAGCGATAGGGTTTAACAAAAATATGATTAATTCCAAGTGAACTAAATTTATTTAAGTCTTCTTTGTTTGGAGAAGATGTTGTCATGATTACGTGTGTATTTGAGTGTGTAGGATTTTTTAAAAATGAGTTTACAATTTCTATACAAGGCATTCCCTTGTAATTTTGATCTACAATAATAATATCAAATTTATATTCTTTTAAAATATCGCTCAGAGTTTTTGAGTTATCAAAAAAATAGGCTTCATGCCCATCTGCAACTAGAAAATGGTTTAAATTTTCAATTGATTTTTGTGAAGAGTCTGCAACAAACAGCTTAGCCATATTATTTTCCAAGAGTTTTATCCAATATTAAAAATAAGTCTCCTCTTTTAATTGAAAAATTATCAATTAATTATCAATTTTAGGTAATGCATATTCTTCAAATAAAGCCCAACACCTCATATCTCTACTATAAAATGCAAGCATAACTCCTACGTCGGACCAATATTTGTATCTTGCATTCCAGTAAGTGTAATACCGTAAAAATAAATTTGAGGTTTTTCCACTTACTAATGAGTCTGGAGTGGGTAAAAAATCATCTATAAAGTAACATTCCCCTGCCTGTTCGAGCCTCAAAAAAGGTAAATTAACAGGAGTTGGAGGTGGTCCGCGAACGACTGGCGGGGTGCTGCATCCATTTAGTAAAAGACTTAAAAGAGCTAAAAAGACAAATCTTTCTACTCTCATCTTTTTTGTGTATGTTATTAAACGCAGTTGCATTTAAACCCCTTTCCGCCTGCTTTAATAATCGGAAAGGTTTACAAATTGCTTAATTACAAGAAAATTTCTAGTTTTGTTAATGACAATTTGCTGACTTTTTATGAAAGGTGACAATGTCTCAGCTTTATACGCTTCCAGAAAGAAAAAAAAGAATTTTTATCGATGAAAAATTTAACCCTTTAGATAAAAACGATGTTCGTCATTTATTAGCAAGGCTTTCTACTGAAATCCCTTTCGATTTTAAAAGTGCTGCAAATTGGTATGGACTTTTTCATGAAGCCTCCTGTGCCATATCAGAAGCGCATACTATTTTAGAATTAAATTTAAGTTTTAATATTAGTGATATTGTAGCTGAAAAAAAATTAGTTGAATTTGAAGAAAATATTTTATCCCAGCTATTGAATATAAGAAGTGAATTAATGGATACCTACATGACTTCACCTTGGCGCAATTCAATGCACTTATATGATAATGATAGAATTATTAAAGATTTAAATATTAGAAGAAAATATACTTCAACAGCAATATCAAAGCTTCAAATTGAAGAAAATCAATTAATCAGAGATTATAAAAAATTTTCACACTCTGCAAAAACTTTATTTGAGGGAAGAACAACTCCGGTTTCTGTTGTGATAGGAAAATTAAATGATAATGATCCTTATACAAGAAAGTCCGCTTTTTTAACATATTGGAACTTTGTTAAAGATAATGAAGAAAAGTATCAAGAAATATTTGAAAAGCTTTTAATCAATCGAAAAGAACAAGCTGCAACTGTTCAGGCAGATGATTATACCGATATTGCTTTTGCAGAACTTGGTCGAATGGACTATGGGAAAGAAGATTGTGCTGAATTTAGAAATTCAATTTATCACGAGGTTATTCCTGTTGTAAAAGACTTATCTATTCGTCAAAAAGAATCTTTAAAATCAGATTGCATAGCGCCATGGGATATATCAATTTGGCCAGATCTTATGCCTGAAAAACTTCCTGCAAATGGAAACTTAAATCATTTAATTTCTTCAATGCAAAATATTACATCTAAAATTCATCCTTCTTTTGGTAAATTATTTAATGAGATGAGGAAAAATAATTTAATAGATATTTCTCCAAGAAAAGGAAAAGCCCCTGGAGCTTTTTGTGTTACTTTTCAGGAAAGTGGTTATCCTTTTGTCTTTGCAAACTTTGGTGGTAATTTTAGAGATGCAATGACTTTTATTCATGAGTTTGGTCATGCCATTCATGGTTATGCTGTTTCAAATATTGATAATGTATTATTGCGGCATCCAGGTTTTGAATTTTGTGAGGTAGCAAGCATTGGTTTAGAACTTTTAGCAAGCCCTTTTTACTCTGATCTGTGGGTTAATAAGAAGGACTCTAATAAAGCTTTATCTTTTCAACTTTTTCATATGCTAAATTTTTGGCCATTTATGGCAATGATGGATGAATGGCAACATAAAATATATTCGTCTAAAGAAATTCCAACTTCCGAACAAAGAAATAAAATTTGGCGCGATGTTTCTAAAAAATATAGGCCACAGGTAAATTGGGATGGCTATGAAGATATTGAGGAGCTTGGTTGGTTAAGTCGTCCTCATATTTTTACTTCTCCTTTTTATTATATTGATTATGGAATTGCTCAATCAGGAGCTTTACAACTATGGAAAAAAAGCAAAAGTAATTATAATCAAGCTGTCTTAAATTATATTTCAGGATTGAGTCTTGGATCACAAAAATCATTACAAGGTTTGTTTGAAGCAACAGGATTGAAATTCGATTTTAGTAGAAAAAGTTTGAAAGATCTTTGTCATGAAATACAAACGGAAATTATAAAAATTTGTGGTGAGTAAAATTAAAATTTTTATATTTCTGTTAATTAACAATTAAAAATTGTATGTAATAATATCATATAAAATCAAATAATTTATATTTAATTTGCTATAATAAATAAAAAAATATAATTAATTTTAATACAAATATTAATTTAATTTGTATTAATTATTTAAATTGAGGGAAAAAATGAATAATATTTTAATTAATAAGATTAGAATAAGTCTTGATTTTGTAAAAAAAATAGGTTTGATAATTATTTTTATTCAAGAAGGTGCTGCACTATCTGTAAATAGTGCAGGGAATTATTACTACCCTGAATTTTACAGGCATATGAATTATCCTCCTCATTTTCAATTTGTAAATAATTATATTCCTGTTACGGTAATTGATTCAAAATTTGCTCCGCTGTCTGAATTAAATGTGATCCAAACTTATTATCATACTAACTATAATGCGGAGGATTTAAATTATTTATTTAGTTTGCATGGAACCGCTATGGCTTCTATTATTGGTTCAAAATATTTTAATAATGGGAATGTTTCTTTTTCAGGCTTATATCCAAATGTGAATCTTATAAATCGAATTGCATTCCCTAATTATAATAGTGGAGCATCTATTTATGAAGCTGCTAGTGAAGCTATTTTTACTGAGAAAGAGCCAATTATTAATATTTCTGCTGTAGATAAAGGTGTTAAAAATGCAACGGAATGGAATGAATTATTAATTAAGACAGGAAAAAACGATAAAGTATTAATTATTGCATCTGTGGGAAATGATGGTCGAGATATAAATCTCACTTTACCAGAAGATCAATATTGGCCTGCAGCCTATAAACCAAAAAGAAATAAAGATAAGCTTTATGATCCTGTTATTCGTGTTGCAGGGTTGTCTTATGAAAATAACGTACCAGCTATTTACAGAACACGAACAGGAGGCTCGAGGTATGGTGCAGGACGTGTTGATATTGGAGCTCCTGGCCATAATATTTCTTTTTTAACTGGAGATCGTGAAATTAAAGTAGGTAATGGAACATCTGAAGCTGCAGCGATTGTTTCTTCGATTATTGCTATAATGAGAAATTGTAAACCAAATGCAACAGCAAAAGAAATTAAAGATATTTTATTAGAGACGGCCGACCGTTATGATCATTTATCTACAGGAATAACAAATGGAAGAGTAATTAATGCACAAAGTGCAATAGACCGTGTCTGCCTAAAAGAAGATTATCAAACAGAAGCATCAATGACATATTCTTATGAAGCCACTGATCAAGTTCAACAAAATGTGATTTTGTATAAAAATGATTTACATTCTAATGAATTTTCCAATATTTTGGTAAGTTGGAAAATAACGATTTCAAATGCTGGCTATCATAATTATTCTTTGACTGATTTTTCAGGATTGAAAAATTATCAAGCAAAATTTGGAGTAGCTAAAGCGAATGATGAAATTTCCTATTATTTTACAGATTCTGGTCAAATTGTAACTACAGCTGGAAATAGAAATTCGTTACCTCTTTGTTTAACTGCTTCTGACCCAAATTCAGCTTCTTGGCAAAATATTGGATTTAGACCTTGTGATAATTCTTATCAAAATTATCAAAAATGGGATCTTGATTTTATTCCTGATCAAGTTAATTCCTATGATTCATTTGTTAACTTTAATATAAAATTGAAAGTATCTAATACTTGTTTACGTATGAAAAATAATAATTTTAATTGGGGAAGCTTATTTTTATCGCATTGCAATGAGTATGATCAAGAAAATTATTTATTAAAACTTAAATTTACTCCTTCAGAAAATGGGAGGGCAAAAATTCAAGAAGTTGATTTAAATTATCATAAGCTGAAAGTAGGTAGCCAATTTGTTGCTAGTGATGATAATAATTATGCAGGGCTTTTTAACTTCTCTGAATTTAAATTTAGATATGACGCAGTAACAATGAGGTTAATCGGTTATAATGCAAATGAAGTAAACCACAATAAGGCAATCTGTTTATACAAAAAAAATGGAGAATACTTTAAAATAGATCATATTGAAGATTTAAAAAATTCTTATTCCTATTTAGAATTAAAAGAATGCAATGAAAATGTTCTTCCAAATGAACAATTTTATTTAGTTACGAAATCACCACAAAATCAGAATGAGTTTAAAATATTTTCTCTTTTAGAAAAAAGCACCCCCGAATCTTTTTCAAATCTATTTAAAAGTTCTTATGAAAATGATTTGACAAATCCTGCGAATACGCTTTGTACGGGAAGCCATCAAAATTATCTTTGGGTAGGTGCTTGTGATAGATTCGTTATTCACAAATGGAATGAAGAAGTTTTTTTCCATTGGAGTTATTAGCAATTATCAACAGTTTTTTTTAAAAGGGAACTTTCTTGTCTTGGATACTTTATATCATTCAAACAAAATCAGGAAAGCTTTATACTGGAATTACGACAAATTTAGAGAGGCGCTTTAAAGAGCATTGTTCAAGTAAGAAGGGAGCTTCTTTTTTTAATTTTTCAGAACCCGATGTGATTTTGTATCAAGAGAGTCATATAAATCGATCAGAAGCTTCAAAGAGAGAGTATCACATCAAAAAAATGACCAAACAACAGAAATTAAATTTGATAATACAAAGCCAAATGAAAAGAAGTTAAAAATTTCTTTAACTATTATAATATGAAATACTAGGCAGCAAAATCAAGACAATAAGAAGTGCTTCCATAAATTTAAGCGTATCTTCTTATTGTTATAAGTGTTCATTTCATTGAGGAAAAAAGCGAACACATTCTAATGAAAAACATTTACTGGAGTTAAAGTGTTCCATTATAATAAAACGAGATAATTAAGACTGCTAATATGAAAATTATTCATCCTCGTCTTCATCGTCAAAGTCGTCATCATCATCGTCATCATAATCATCATCATCGTCGTCATAATCATCGTCATCGTATTCATCGTCTTCGTCTAACTCATCATCATATTCTTCATCTTCATCATAATCATCATAGTCGTCTTCATCATCATCAAAATCATCTTCGTCATCATCGTATTCATCTTCATCATCGAAGTCTTCGTCATCATCATCAAAGTCTTCATCTTCTTCTTCAGCTTCAGCTGCTTTACCCATATCAAGGGGGGGCATAGATTGTTTAAAAAATTGCTCATTACTGTTTTTAGCGAAAAGAACCATCAGAACCTCCAGAAATAGATCAAAAATTGTGTCACTTATATATACTTTATTTTAAAAAGCAACTGAGATGTAACCTAAGATTACATACTACAAAAAAATGTAATCAAATCTTTATTCACAGTGCAAGATCTAGATTCATTTTTATGCTGATTTTAAAAAATCTCCTTTCGCTTTCGTAATTTCTAGTCTACAGAAACAATTTGAATTTCTGTAGCGAGCTTTTTTAGTTTTTGAATGTGATCTTTTTCAAGTAGATCTTTTTCTTTTTGAAGAAATCCTTGATTTTTTTCTTTTGTATTGATTTCTGACAAAGAAATTGATTTGTTTAAAGGCCGAGAGATATTATCTGATTTTGAATGAATATCTTGGCCAGTATTATATTTTTGAAAGCTTTGTATAATACTTTTTTGTGTATTGGGAGTTATAGCTTCTGGTATTGGTTTTTTTAATGTATTTAAATGTGTAGAAACCTTTTTAATTTTTTCTTTATGCATGTTGTGAAGAGGCGGCTTTGGTGTGTAATGACCTTTAAATTCTGCATTTTGACATTGTATTTCTGTAATGCTTTCCCAAAAATATTGCAGATCAATATCATTAAAAGATAAATAAGTTTCATTTTCAGGAACATCTGAAAAATGAACACAGTTTTTATTGAAAGATTCTATTTTTGCAAATCCAAGGCGAGCGCCAAGTGTTTTACTTTTTTGTTCTGCAATTGAAACAAATTTTTTAAAAATTTCAATATCTAATTGTTCATTATGCACTGTAGGAATTTT
Source organism: Silvanigrella paludirubra (assembly GCF_009208775.1). Lineage (NCBI taxonomy): Bacteria > Pseudomonadati > Bdellovibrionota > Oligoflexia > Silvanigrellales > Silvanigrellaceae > Silvanigrella > Silvanigrella paludirubra. The sequence goes on from NZ_WFLM01000007.1 coordinate 47,698, forward strand.
TGGTGTAGTTAAGTTTGTTTGATTATTATGTTTCGTAGTACTTATGATTTGCTCAGGTTCAGGAATTTTTTTTATACTTTGTGTATTTATTTGAGCTGTTGTATTTGTTTTATTAGAGATAATAGAAATAATTTCAGAGGCGGAAAGCCATTCTGCTCTCGAAATACAATCAATAATAGTAATTTCAGCCCATGCTAAACTTGCATTTGTTCTTGAAATCTCTTTAACAGAAATGGCAAGTAATCTAAAAATCTCACTTATTGCTGCATGAGAAAGCGATGTGATTGCATTACTTAAGGAATCATATTCTTTAGGAAGAAGTTGTGTTAACTTAATTGCACGTTCTTTATTATTCAAACTTTTGATAATCATGCCATTTCTGAAAAACTGCGCCACATTATCAATTAAGGTTGCTATGTCTAAACTGGCTGAATCGGCTTGTTTTAAAAGCTCTAGAGCTTCGCCTGTCTCTTTTTTGCAGATAGATAAAAAGATATTTTCAGCTATTTCTTCGCCCTGTACACAAAGGCCTTTTTTTGTTTGTTCTGCAGAAATAAAACTATGATTACAGCTTGCTATAATTTGTTCTAAAAGGCTAAGTGCATCACGGATAGAGCCTTTTGCTTCTCTGGCAATTAAAGTAATGGCTTCGTTTTCAAACTCTATTTTTTCTTTTTGTAAAATATCTTTTAAATGTTGTTCTATTGTATGTGGCTCAATTTTTTTAAATGCAAAAATCATGCAGCGAGAACGGACTGTGATTGGTACTTTATGAAGCTCAGTGGTTGCTAAAATAAAAACAACTTGAGGAGGTGGCTCTTCTAATGTCTTTAAAAGAGCATTAAATGCTCCTGTACTAAGCATATGAACTTCGTCAATGATAAATATTTTATAGCGAGCTGAGTTGGGGAAAAAACGGGTAGCTTCTCGTAATTCTCGAATGCTATCCACTCCTGTGTTAGATGCGCCATCAATCTCTAAAATATCGTCATGGGCGCATGCTGTAATTTGAGTACAGTGTACACAGGTCTGGCATGGCGAAATGGTCGGCCCTTTTTCACAACAAAGTGATTTAGCTAAAATACGAGCACTTGACGTTTTTCCTGTTCCTCTTGTTCCTGTAAATAAAAAAGCATGAGGGATTTTATGATGAGTCAACATTTTTTCTATTGAATTGGAAACTACTTCTTGACCAATTAAGCTGGAAAAACTTTGTGGTCGTGTTCGTCTTGCTAATACAACATATTCCGTCTCTTGTTTTTGTTGATTAGATTTTAAATTGTTGTCTGTAGACATACTTTGGGTACCAAATAAAAATTGGGAATAAGATACGCTCTTAGAGTGTTTAGAAATACCAAACTATCATTCTCAGATTTATGAGAAAAGGATAAGCCCTAATTGTGGATCAGTATGTGAGCTTGAAATGTAAAAATCAAGAAAGTGAGACAACAGTAAAAGCGATTTCATAAAAAAAGATAAAAAAAAAAACAACTATTAGGGGTGGCTGCTAGCTTGTCTTACCTACCCTGCTAAACACCGTTGCTGTCTTCCAACTCTGGCGGATTCATTAAAAGGGCACTAAGGGCAAACAACCACCTCTGATAGTTGCTTTTAACACATACTATAAGATAGTGGCGGAGAGAGAGGGATTCGAACCCTCGTTACGGTTTTAGCGTAAACACGATTTCCAATCGTGCTCCTTCAGCCACTCGGACATCTCTCCACTTGGAAGTAATTCCGTACCTGACACTCAAGGAAAATGCAAGTGTCTTTGCTCAAAAAAATAAAGTTCTTGACCTTATTACGAAATTGCACTATGAGCTAGCTTCCGACTCTTGTTGAGCCGTGTTTATGGCGTGGTAGCGCTTACCTAAGAACGATGTGTTTCAATAATTGAAACACTAAAAGCGTATAAGGAAATCTGTTGTGAGTAATAAAAACTATGCAGTAGTTAAGATTTTTGGCCGTCAATACAAAGTATCCGAAGGCGAAAAAATCAAAGCAAATTTCATTAATGCTGAAGTAGGCACAACAATGCCTTTTTCTGAAGTCTTAATGATTAATAAAGGTGGTCAACTTAAAATTGGTGAACCACAAATCAATGGCGCAAAAGTAACAGCAACAGTTGTTTCTCATGGCCGTGAAGATAAAATCCTTGTCTTCAAATACCTTCGTAAAAATAAGTCAAAGAAAATGCATGGCCATCGCCAAGATTTTACAACTTTGTCTATTACAAGTATTGAAGGTTAATTTTTCTTTAGTTTAAATAACTAAATGAAATTATTGGATACTTTTTCTTCTAACAAATATCTTCCAAGTTCATGGAAGTTAAATTAAGGGATTCGTACAATGGCAAGTAAAAAAGCCGGTGGTTCAACCAAAAACGGACGCGATAGCAATCCTAAATACCGTGGTGTTAAGGCTTACGGTGGGGAATCTGTAAGAGCTGGTAATATTATAGTTCGCCAAGTGGGAACTAAAATTCATCCTGGTTCCAACGTAGGTATGGGAAAAGACTTTACTTTGTTTGCAAAGATTGATGGCGAAGTTAAATTCGAGCATATTTCTCGCGAACGTCAATGCGTAAGCGTTTATCCTGTAGACGCAAAGGCATAAAGGTAGCTGATACCTAAAATTATTTTCTAATCCTTTTTGCTAAAAGCCAAGGTGCGTTTATAGTTTCTATGCGCATCTTGGTTTTTGTTTTATGTCCTTTATTGATAAAAACAAGTTATTATAATCCTTAGCTTTTTTTTATAAATGAGGGTAATAAGCGAATGGCTTTTCTATATTCTCAATTTTCTACTCGTTATTCTAATTCCCATGGTGGCTAACTTATGAAATTTATTGATACTGCTGAAATTAAAGTAAAAGCGGGAGATGGGGGCTTAGGCATGTCTCATTTCAGGCGCGAAAAATATGTTCCTGCAGGAGGGCCTGATGGAGGCAATGGCGGGAATGGTGGTGATGTGTATCTTGAGGCAACAAATGGATTATCCACATTACTCGATTTTCGTTACCAACGCTTCTACGAAGCAGAAGCTGGCGGTAAGGGCGGAACAAATAATAAACAAGGGAAATCAGGCGATCATCTTACTTTAAAAGTTCCGTGCGGTACTGTCGCATTTGATATTGAAAGCGGTGAAATAATTGGTGAAGTTTTATATGAAGGACATCGTTTATTAGTTGCTAAAGGTGGTAAAGGTGGAATTGGAAATACTTTATTTGTAAATTCAAGAAATCAAGCTCCCACAAAAACAATACCTCCAGTAATTGGTGAGAGCAGAGGAATTCGGCTTGAACTAAAAATGATTGCAGATGTTGGCATAATTGGAAGCCCAAATGCTGGAAAAAGTACTTTAATTACTGTTATCTCAGCAGCAAGACCCAAAGTAGCAGACTACCCATTTACGACCTTAGTACCCACTTTGGGAGTTGTAAGTCATAAAGAAGCAAATCCGTTTGTTGTTGCCGATGTTCCTGGATTAATACCTGGGGCAAGTCAAGGAAAAGGATTAGGACACGATTTTTTACGTCATATTGAAAGAACTTGTGTACTTATTCATCTAATTGATGGTAGCCAAGAGACAGCAGAGTCTATGATTTCTGACTATGACGGGATACTAGAAGAGCTTTCCCTTTATGATAAGGCTATATTGGAGCGTCCGAGGGTAACAGTTATCTCTAAGGTCGACTCTCTTGCTGGAGAAGAAATTGAGACAGTTACTAACCAAGATGCACTAGATGGATTTCGTAATTATTTGAAACTTAAGAAAACTCCTTATTTCGAAATAAGTTCTGCATTTCGCATAGGGATTACTGATCTTCTTGATAAAATAATTGAAATTTTAAGTAGCGTAAAAAAAACGGAGATATAAATCAGTGAACGGAAATGATATAAAAACAACTACTAGAATTGGTGACAAAGAGCTTTCTCATGAAGATTTAGCTATGATTGCCATTGCAGTAGCCACAGAAAAAAAGGCAGTTCGTCCCATAGTGATGGATTTAAAAAATATTGGTGCCTTTACTGAACTTTTTGCAATTGTCAGTGCTTCGAATCCAAGACAAGTATACGCCGTTGCGGAAAGTATTCGCCAATTTTTTAAGCATAGCTTAGGTATTTCACCGGTATCTGTTGATGGCCTTGAGTCTTGTACTTGGGTTTTAATAGATTATGGATTTTTATTTATTCATATTTTTCAAGAACCTACTCGCGAACTTTATCAGCTCGAACAGTTATGGAGCAAAGCTCATATAATTCCTTTAGCAGAAGATAAATGCCAAGCTTTATATAATGAAGTTGTAGAAATTAATACTTCTTTGAAGTCAAGTGAAGCTGAGTCTCTTGCAAATCAAATTTAGTGATTTTTGAATGCGTTATGTTTTTATAACTCCTTGGAAAATTCCACAGCAGTCTTATTTATACGACTTTGTAAATGAGTTTCAAAGTCGTATCTCTAAATTTACTTCTATTACTCATATCTATCCATCTTCTCAAATAAATCAAAATGAATTATATGCCTTTTATGCAAAAGAATTCAAAAAATTATCTGTAGAAAATCCTCTTTGTATTGCATTAGATGAAAATGGCAAAAATAACTCAAGCGCAGATTTTGCTAAAAATCTAGATCAATATGAATCAAGGGGAGAAAAAATGATTATTTTTTGTTTAGGCGGTGCTTATGGTTTACCGTCAGAATTAAAATCTTTGGGACGTATAGAATTAATTTCTTTATCGCAAATGACTTTTCCTCATGAATTGGCCTTTGCTGTTTTGCTTGAGCAAGTGTATAGAGCACGTTGTATATTAAGTAAACATCCTTATCATCATGGTGAAATTTCATCATTAGCAAAATCACACATTATAAAAAATAAATCATAAACTAATTTTTTAAATAAAATGAAAAAAAAATTAAGATGTTATTTCTGTTTAAATGATAAAAATTTATATTCTAATATTTTGTGTAATTCTTGTTTTAAAAATTTAGAAAAATTAAAATGGATCTATTGTTCCCGCTGTGGAAACGAAAATTGTTTTGGATGTGATCAATTAAATGAATTTAATAATATAAATTGTATTTTTTCTTATTCTTCAGGTCTGCCAGAAATTTTAGTTTTAGCAAAAGATAAAAATGATTATAACGCAAAGTTACTTTTTTATGATTTGTTTTTTAAAATAATAAAAAATAATATTTTAAAAATTTTGTTAGAGAATGAATATGATTATATTGTATTTCCTACATTAAGAAAAGAGCGTATTCTGGAATCAAATTGGCATCCTACAGAATTTTTTGAAAGCATTTTTAAATCGATTCAATCTGAAAATGGAGCTCTAAAATATAAAATAATAAGACCAATATTATTAAATAAGTCTTTAAAGCAAGCTCTTATCCCTTCCAAAAAAAGATCTGCATTTTTAAATGATTTAAAAAATCAAAAAATTTTTTTTGACAAAAATAAAATAGAAAATTTGGATAAAATTAATAATTCAAAAATTTTGTTATTAGATGATGTATTAACAACTGGTAAAACATCATCTAATAATAAAAAAATGATAGCAGAATATTTTCACAGTGATAAATGGGATCTATTGACCATATTTAGGTCTATTCAAAAATCAAAGGCTTAAAATTGAACTTTTAAATAGCAAAAATTAGGGGGCTTGGACTCCAGAAATCATTTAAATGTTATTTAAACATTTAAATTCATGGTTTTTAATCCTTTACTGTCTAAATTTTAGGCATATTTTGCCTACAAGGTAGAAGTATATTAGCTTAAAAAAAGAGCAATTATGCTCTGTAATCATTAATTAATAAATTACTTTATTAGGTGTATCAATGGAAAATATGGATTATTTTTTATATTGTTAACACAACATTTTTTTGGCAGGACTCTTTTTTTTCTTTCATGCTGAAATTTGATTTGATAGGTTAGAATGAATGGAGCTTAAGTCTCTAATTAATTAGTTCATATTTATTTTAGCTCTTTTTTTTATTATAAATACAGGTATATTTGATGAGAATTTTAAAAATTTCGGTAAAGATTGTATTACTTTTCTTTGTTTTTGTTGGTTGTACCACTACAAAAAAGGATAAGAGTACGAATTCTAAAATTTTTAGTAATTACTCATTTTACCAAAGAGGATTAGCGTCATTTTACGATTACAAATGGGCAGGAAGAAAAACAGCAAGTGGTGATAAATTTGATCCAAATAAGTTAACAGCAGCAAGTAAAACACTTCCTTTTAAATCTATTGTTATGGTTAAAGATGTAAGAACTGGAAAATCTGTATTTGTAGAAATAAATGATCGAGGACCCTATGTTGAAGATAGAGTTATAGATCTCAGCGCTGCTGCAGCTAAAAAATTAGGAATTACGAAAAAAGGAATTGCGAAAGTAGATATTTATATTGTAAGTAACTGAAATATAATTATTTATTATTTTAAAAAGTAAAGTTTTCGCCTAAGTAAACTTGTTTTACTTTTTCATTTGTTGCGACGTCATCTGGTAAACCTTCTGCAAGTATTTTACCTCCAGCTAATATATACGCTCGGCTGCATAAAGATAAAGTTTCTCTTACATTGTGGTCTGTGATTAAAACCCCTAAATTTTCTTCAGCAACAAGTTTTTTAATAAGCTCTTGAATTTCAGCAACAGTAACTGGGTCAATACCAGCAAAAGGCTCATCTAATAATAAAAATCGAGGAGAAATAACAAGAGTTCTTGCAATTTCAAGACGTCTTCGTTCGCCACCTGAAAGACTTATTCCTAAACTTTTTCTGATATGTCCTATACCAAATTGATCAATTAATTTTTCAAGTAATTGAGAACGCTTGTTTCTCGGAATTCCCCAAACTTCCATAATAGCTCTTAAATTGTCTTCAACAGAAAGTTTTCTAAATACACTTGAATTTTGAGGTAGATAACCAATGCCCATTCGGGCTCTTTTATGAATAGGGAGTTCTGTAATATTATTTCCATCTATAGTTACTTCCCCTGAGCTTGGTTTTAATAAGCCCACAGTCATATAAAAGCTTGTTGTTTTTCCAGCCCCATTTGGCCCAAGCAATCCTACAACTTCACCACTATTAACAAAAAAAGAAACATTATCCACAACCGTACGTGTGCCAAATTTACGAATTAAATTTGAGGAAGTGAGTTGGTTTTCATTCATTTTTGGACCTTATCTTTTGATGTTTTTGATACCGAATTGCTTTTACCCATATTTGAAGTAGAGCGAGGATCAATTGTTCCATGAGGTTCTTTTAAACTGATATCACCTGTTTCAAGATTTATTTCTATATATTCGGCATTAATAAATTCTTGCTCTTTCCAGACCTTTGCTTTTCCTTTTAGTATCATAATTCTTTTAGGCACTAAAAATTCAATTTCATCTGCATTTGCTTTTATTTCAGGAGCATTAGGAGAACTCTTTTTTAAAATATGAACATTACCAGTAGCAATTGCTTTTTGAATAGATCGGGAGCCAGAAGTGAAATTTTTTCCAGGGTTACCAATCAATTTTGCTTTGTCGGATGTTAACTTAGTATCATCCTGTATAAGAACCACATTTCCTACAAGGTTTAATATTCCTGTTTTTAGAGAACCATCTGCTGTGTTTCCGTCAAAGTAAACAGGGGCATTGCTGTTATGTTTAGCAAATTCATTGCTAGAGGAATTTTCTTGAGTTCCAGAGCTTTTTTTTGTTGAATTTTCTTTTGTTTTTTTATCTATATCATTTTTATTTCTTACTGTGTTACTTGAATCTGTTTGTTCGGTGGGTTTAGATGATTGAGAGTTAAAATTATTTGGTAAAGATTCTTCAAAGTCAGCATATGAGTTTTGAAGAAAGCTTAAGCAAACAGAGAGTGATATTATAATTTTACAAGAAGAATACAATTTCATTTTAGTACCTTACTATCTTTTTTTGTTTCTGGAATTTTATTTAAATTAATATCTCCATCTACTTTTGAAAAAATTTTAAATTCTTCATTTTTTATTGAATATTTAAATCCATTTCCTTTTATGTTTCCTTGAGTACCATTGGAAATAAAATAATTAGGAGATTGAATGGTTTCTTTTTCCATATCAATAAACACATAATTTGCTTTTCCTTTATTTCCATCAAAATCAATTAAAACATCATTCGGTAAAGTCGCATTTTTAATTCTGCTATTTGCGCCTAAGGCCATGGACTGTTGAAAAGATTGATTTGAGTCTGATTCCATAATTCCAAAAGCTTTTTGAGTTTTTATCACTATATTATTCTTTTGTTTTTCATTATAGGATTCGTAAATCAGATTTCCTTCAGCTTCAAAGTGATTATCTGTATAATAAATAATTTTATCTCCGGAAAATGTATATTTTAATTTTCCATTATCATAAAATTTAGTGCTAAAATTTTTTGCTATACTTGTTGGTAAAATGCTATCTTCAAAATCGAGTTGTGAATTTAATTCATTTGATGATACCTCAAGATATTTTTTTTGGTACCATAATGAAAAAGCGATTAATAATATAAAAATAATTGCATATAAACGGCCGATCATGAAATGAGCCTTAAAAAAGAATTTAAAATGGTATTTCCTCCTGGACTAGCAAAACTTTCAGGATGAAATTGGACACCTATCCTAGGAAAAACTTTATGCTCTGTTGCTAATACAAAGCCTTCTTCAAAGGCTAGTGCTAACATATTTTCTTTGAAAATGGGATCATCTATTTTACATCCTAAAGAATTATAAAGCACAAAAGTACCATTTAGATCGTTTTCTAAAAAAAATTTAGAGGGGCATGAATTTGAAAGCGTTATTTGACGGCCATGTATTGGCTTTTTGCTTATTTGGGTTATCTTTCCACCCTCAGAGTACAAAAGTAGCTGATGTCCTAAACAAACCCCCAAAAAGGGCATTTTTTCAGGGATTTTTTTATAAAATTTGAGGGATTCTGTATATTCTGAAGGGTGCCCTGGTCCAGGTGAATAAATAACCCCTTTAATATTATCGAATGAATTTATTTTCTCTAGCTCATTATAGGATATAATACTTAAATTTAATCCTTTTGATAAAAACCAACTTATTAAATTATTGCTAAATGAGTCATAGTGGTCAATAAAAAGAATCATGGAATCTGCTTTCAAACACGGGTAAAATGGAATTTAATTTTAATTCGCACTCTTCAAATTCGGAGTCTATATCTGATAATGAGGTAATTCCAGCTCCGACGCCATAATAAACACCTCTTTCACTCATATAAATGCTTCTAATGAGAATTGTTGTATCAAAGTCTCCATTTATTTCCATTATTCCGGATATTCCTGTGTAATAACCTCTTTTATTTATCTCTAGATTTGAAATAATTTCACATACTCTTTTTTTGGGAGTTCCAGTTATTGAGCCCGCTGGAAGCATTAATTTTAAACAAGTACTAAGGTTCGTTCCATTTTGAATATTTCCAATGATAAAACTTTGCATTTGAATAAAAGATCCTGATATTCTTGCAAAAAATGGCTTATAAACGGTCACGCTTTCTGGTGTACACACTTGGTATAAATCATTGCGCATGAGATCAATAACCAAGGTATGTTCATAGATTTCTTTTTTAATAGACCAAATTTGAGAAGCGTCTTGCTGGGTAGGCCGAGCCTGATCTGATTTTAAAGTTCCTTTAATAGGTTCAGTCAAAATAAGATTATTTTTTAATAAAATAAATCTTTCTGGGGAAAAAGAAGCTAATGCTTTTTTGCTATCTTTATAAAATATACCAAAGCGAGAATAAATAGAAAGCCAAGCTTCATAAAAATCATTTGCTGATATAAAATTATAATTTTTTGCAAAAGTATTTGTTGAAGTTATATTTGCTAAGTAGCAATCACCTTGATTCATGTGATTTTGAGCTAGTGAAATTATGTTTTTTAAATTTTCATTTAGAACTAATTTTTTATCTGATTTTTTAATTTTTTTATTTTTTAATTTATTTGGAATTGAAAATATAAAATTACATTCATTTTTTGTTTTTTCAAATATAGATAAATTTTCATTATAATTTTCAAATTTTATATTTAAATTAGTTTCAGATATATTTATTTGTATTTCAAAATTTGGTTTTATAATAAAAGATTCTTCTATATCGTAAGAATCTGAATATGGTGTCATAAAAAAAATAGGACAATTGTATTTATTTTTTAATTCATTACAAAACTCTTTATGGTCATTTTTTGAAAAAAGTTCTTGAGTATTACAAAAAAATCTTAACAAAATATAATTTTCTGAAGAAGAGATCATATTTTCAAGATTTTTTGGAACTGAGTTAGTAGCAACAAATTTACTATTTATATTGTAATCGTAACCTTCACAATTGTAAATTTGAAAATGTAGCAATATCTTGTCTTGAAATAAATAGTTTAGTTTATTTATTAATAAACTTATATTTTCAGAGTGTTTTTCTAAATTTTGTCTTAATGAATTTGATATAGAATTATTATTCTGAATCGTCATAAACTCATTACCCTGAGCAATATTTAAAGGTCAATATGAAAATAACAAAAATTCATTTGACTTTTAAAGGTTAAAAATCAGTTTTTTTAAATATATGAATATTATAATAATTTAAAGCTTTTTTTACTTTTTTTGATTAACTATTCTGGAATATTTAAAACTATGTTATTCTATTTATAAAGATTAGCTTTAAAAAAATACTTAATAATTTGAATTTATTATTTTCAATAAGATAAATGGTATAACTCCTTGAATAAGATACTAACTTTGTATTAGATGTATAATGTGAGAATGGAATTTTAAAGCAACAACAACTAGTAAACTATCTTCGGGAGTTTTTATGAAGACAAAAGCAGAGATCTGTAAAAACTGGTTACCACGTTATACAGGAACAAAAATTGAGGACTTTGCAGATCATATTTTATTAACAAATTTTCAAACATATGTGAATCGTTTTGCAGAAATGACAGATTCAAAAGTCGTTGGCCTAGATAGAGCTATGCCAAATTCTACATGCAAAAAATCAAATGTATCCATTATTAATTTTGGAATGGGTTCAGCAAATGCAGCAACTATTATGGATTTATTAAGCGCACGAGCTCCTAAGTCGGTTTTGTTTTTGGGTAAATGTGGTGGTTTAAAGCATTCAACTGAAATTGGTCATTTTATTTTACCAATTGCAGCTATTCGAGGGGAAGGAACCTCAAACGATTATTTTCCTCCAGAAGTACCCGCGCTGCCTTCATTTAAGCTTCATAAATTTGTTTCACAAAAAATTGTTGAAGCAGGTCATGATTATCGAACAGGAGTCGTTTATACAACCAATCGAAGAGTATGGGAGCATGATCAGGCATTTTTAAAACATATGCACAGTATGAAATGCATTGCGATAGATATGGAAACAGCAACAATTCTAATGGTTGGTTTACATAACGAAATTGCAAGAGGTGCTTTGTTGGTTGTTTCTGATGTTCCTATCACCCCTGAAGGTGTTAAAACGGAAGCAGGAGATAAAAATATTTCTGCAAAATGGACTGATATTCATATTAAATTAGGCATAGATAGTTTAAAGGATCTGGAATCCAAAGGCGAGCCAATTAAACATTTCAAATATTAATTTATTATTTAAATTGTTTTGAATAAAATCAAAGATTAAAATATTTTAATCTTTGATTTTGTCATTGATTCAAAATTAATTACAAAATAGAATTCATATAAATTTTCTTTTTAAAGCTATAAGGAATTTTTGTATGGATAGACGCTTTTTTTTAAAAACGGCAGCTCTTTTACCACTTTCTTGTTACGCCGATAATTTAAAAATTATACAACCATCTTCTCAAATAATAAAACCAAAACAATTGTATGGTGTTTGTGTAGAAATTAATTCTAGAATAAACTTTATTAATGAAATTCAAAATTTTGAAAATTATGTTGAATTTAAACATGATATTGTTCAGTATTTTTCATCTTTTGATTATAGAATGAAACCTGATATGGCAAAATCAAGTTTTTATACTATTCCATTTAAAATTTGGGAAATGGGAAAAATTCCTTTTCTTTCATGGTACCCAGGTACAGGAGTTGTTGAACCAACACCTGATGATATTTGTAAACGAATATATTCTGGAAAATTTGATGATTATTTAAAAAGGAGTTGTAATTATTTAGCTAAGTTTTTCCATGACTCAAAATTTAATGATAATTTAGGAGAACCTAAATTATATTTACGATTTGCGCATGAAATGAATTATAAAAATCATGCTTATTCAAATAATACAAAAGACTTTGTTAAAATGTGGAAATACGTATATTCGTTTGTAAGAAATTTTAATAATGATTACAGAATTGATCTTTCAAAAAATAGAATTCAATTTGTATTTTGTCCCGGAAATTTTTTAATAGAAAAATACCCATTTGAATTATATTATCCTGGAGATGAATATTTAGAATGGAAAGGATTGGATGGTTATAATTGGGGAGGAAGGTCTTGGCTTCAATTTGATGAAGTTTTTGTTCCTTACTTAATTAGAATGAATAAGCTTTCATCATTACCTTTATCTATATGTGAATTTGGTTCATCTGCAAAAGTTTATGTGAATAATAAATTACAATATAATCCTGAATTAAAAAAAGAATGGATAAAATATGCCTATGAATGGCTTTCAAATGAAAATAATTTATTAAAATATAAAATAAAAATGTCCATTTATTATAATTTATCACTAAATAAAGATATAGATTCAGGTATATATGTTTCTGATAATTCTTCTTTAAATAATAATACTTTAAATTATGTAATAAATGGTTATCGCACGATTAAAAATTTAAATGATGTGTATATTAAAAAACAGTCAGTACCTGCAGGTATAAATAGAAGAACGTATTATAAAATAGGATTTGTAAATAATAATGTGAATATTAGTCAAAAAATTTTTCAAGGTGATTTTTAAATTAATCTTTGGATTGCATTTTTAAATATTTTTCTTTAATTTTTTCTATAATAATAGGGTCTTTTAAAACTAATGAAAGCTCTTTCCAAAAAATCAATTTATCTTCCTTTGATATTTTTGATTTTTTAGAAAATGGGACATAATTTGATCTCATTTCATAAGGAATTTTGTTGATTTTAACTTGTGGTAATAAACTTTTAAATTGAAATTCAGCCATACCAGGAATATATCCAAAATTTGCAATGACACATCCGTTGTTGTCACGTATCATTTTTTTTATGCAAACAACATCATTTTTACTTAATTCTACATTCTCATGAAATTCTACTTCTAATTTTTTAGCAATGGAATATCCTAATGAGGCTCTTATAGGAAAAGGCAAATTATTTTTTTTACCATTGTAATTAAATTTACTATTTTTTGGTGTTAATACCATATACCGAGAACAAGACATTTTTAAATTTGAAGTACAGGGGCCTTTTGTTTCATCTGGCCCTGAACCTGGTGGGTATTCCAAAGCTAAAGCTCTTTCCTCAGTATAAGAAACATCTAAAACAGCATCTATTTCTCCTCTATTTGCATTAAATATACACCGGTCCATTGGCATAAAATCTATAGTATAACTTATATCAAGTTTCTTTTTTAAATTATTCACCGCGAAATTAAAAATATCCATGCTTGGAGTTTCATACTTTGCATCGGGATTTACAGATTTACGAACATCATTAGCACAAATTTTTAAAGAAATATTTTTAGAAATAGAAAAGCATTTTATTTGTATTAATAAAAAAGATAAAATTATAATATTTTTAATCACTTTATAAATCCTGTTTTTAAAGCAATCAGATATTTTATTTTACCATTATTTTTTTTAAACGCCTCTTTTATTTCCAAATAATAAAATATGTAGGCGGGGAGTGTACCTAAAGCCATATTTTAAGCATTCATCATGGAGCCAAATATTTGCTAGTTGAGAATCGACTGTGATTCCTTCAGCCATTAAAAATACACGATCATTTGAAATATTATATTCTTTTATAAGACTCAATATCTCACTAATATCTTTTGTTATTTCTGATTTTCTAACAACAAATTTAAAAAAAATAGAATGATTTGTTTTTGAAAGATTTGCCCAATGTTTAAGGGCTTCAGGCTCTATTTTTTCACCGGCATTTGAAAATTTTGGTGAAATATTCCATTGCATTAAATTGTAATCATCTTCTAAAAAATTAGGAACTTGGAGATGAGGTATTCTTGTTCCGTTACTTTCTACTTCTGCTGAAAATGACTTTCCTAATGATCTCATAAGTAAACCTAAATTATGAAGTGTAGGTTCGCCTCCCGACAGAATAAGATGATTGATATTTTGTGATTGAATATTTTGAATAAGAGATTCTAATGTGTGTCTTATATATTTTTGTTTACCATTTGGTTCTGTTTTATTTAAAGGATCGCTTTTAAAAGTATGTGTGTAAGGTGTGTCGCACCATACACAACGTAAATTACATATTTGAAAACGAACAAGTAGAGATGGTTTTCCAAGATTAATTCCTTCCCCTTGAAGGCATGGGTAAATTTCATTAATTAGAAAACTAGTGCTCATATAATTCCTTTAAAATTATAATATTTAATTACAAATAGAACCTTTTGATAAGCCTTCATATGCTCTAATTTCAAGGTCAGTTTCGCTTAAGGAAAATAGCTTTCTCACAAATTCAGCAAGATTTTCTACTGTGCTTTCTTGTTCTAAAGTGAAAACATTTTCTTTAGGCATTATAACGGCAACTTCTCCTTGAGTCCCTTTATATTGAGCAGCAATTAAACTTGCTTTAGATTCTTCTATTTCTGGGCAATGTTCTATGAGTTCATTAATAAGTTTAGTGTTCCATTCAGAAATTACATAATTTCTTGATATAATATAAGAATTATTTAATTTTTTTGCAGCATGAGTGCTTTTTTCTAAGTCTAATTTACCATTTTTAAATACTTCTAATATATTACTGTGTCCATGAAATCTTTGGCAATTACCATAATGATGGCAAAGACTGTGTGTATAACTAAAGTAATTTGATTTTGAATAATTTTCATGTTCTCTTAAAGTTACAGAAACGCTAATTACATTTTCGGGAGAATTTCTTAATATAGACTGAGCAATTTCTTTTTCAAGTAAAGTAACGTCGTTGTTATCTAACGCATTCAGCGTTTCTCTAGAAACTTTTTTCACAGAATTATTATAAGTATTAATTGCAAAAATAGAATTATTATCATTCTCTTTGCAGTTGCCAATTATAATAATTTGTGAATTTGATTGAAAACGAATTGAACTTGGTTTTACTAATAATTTGTGATCAAATTCATGATCTATTGTGCTTTTTGCAGATTTTTTAGCTAAACTAAAATCAAATAAAACTCCGTTTTGATCTTTATTTCCTTCCCAAATAACATCAACATACCAGCTTCTCCCTTTTGGTCCTATACTTGGATAAAGTATAGCACAATCAAGAAGAGTTACATCTTGTATGAATATTTTGGTAGTACTTAGATTTTTAGTTTGCATATTTAGACAAAGCCTTCAATAAATCAGAATCAGAAAATGGTTCTGTGGACTTGTCTTAACTAAATAATCTTTTAGGATCAACCTAAAAGCTTTAGAGCCATTTCCGGAATCTGATTCGCTTGAGAAAGTACCGAAATACCTGCTTTTTGTAGAATTCCTTGTTGGACGACATGAGAGCTTTCTTCAGCATAGTCCGCATCTTTAATTCTTGATTTTGCAGTCTCTAAATTTTCAATGGTAATACTTGTATTTGCAACTGTATGTTCCATTCTATTTTGGACAGCACCTAAAATAGCTCTATATTCATTTACTTTATTAATAGCATTATCAATTCTTAACATACTTTTTTGAGCAAATTCCTTTTTATCAACTCTTGTGCCTTCTTCATCTGTTACGTTTCCAATTTCTAAAGAACCCTCTCCTCCAGTAAGAGCATTTATTTTATCTAAATTAATTCGAATGATATGAGTAGGGTTTCGGACTTTATATAAATCATCTACTTCTTCGTAGTAAGAAGCTCCAACTTGAATTTCGAGTGGAGGAGGGTTGCTATTTTCTTTTAAAACAGCTGGGATTTCTGCAACGCCGGTAAGTAATCTGGTGCCATTAAATTCTGTAGAAGTTGCTATACGATCGATTTCGTCTTTTAAAGCAACAAATTCTTTTTGAATATGCCCACGCTCAAGATCTCCAATGGTATCACTTGCTGCTTGCACTGTTAGTTCTTTTAATCTTATTAACATATTTGATATTTCTTGAAGTCCGCCTTCTGCTGTTTGGATTAAACTAATTCCATCAGATGTATTTCTTCTGGCCTGTACCAAACCTCTAACTTGAGAGCGTAGTTTTTCAGAAATAGCTAAACCAGCTGCATCATCTGCAGCTCTATTAATTCTGTACCCGCTTGAAACCCGTTCGGTGTGCTTTGCTAGTAATAAGGTAGACACGGATAAGTTCCTTTGAGCATTGATCGAGCTTATATTTGTTTGGACCCTTAATCCCATACTTTAATGGTTCTCCATGGGGGAGTCTCCCTTTTTACTGAATTGGGTTTCTAGGTTTCTTCCTATTGTAAGGCATATTGAAATGATTTTATAGGCTTGCTTTCGCATCGTTTCAATTTCATCGCGTGCTTCCCATGTAAGACCTTCATGCACGGCTCGATTTCTGCTATCTTGTAAAGAATGAACTAATTTAATAAATTCATATAATTCTAGATCATTTGAGAATTGAATTTGAAGCATTTTATTTAAATTAAATTGACATTCTTCTCTTGCTGCAACTAAAAGTAAGAGAGCAAATGCTTTAGGGCCATCTAAAGTAAATCTTTTTCCAGGTCGATAAAGACAAATAGCGCGTAGCATTTTTCTTAACTTAAATTTACTAAAATATGGTATGGAACGGATCGTAGGAAGGTTTGCAATATAATCTTCAAATAGCGTCATTTTTTCAACAATACCTTTTCCATATCCCAAATTTTCAAGTTTTTTGGATAACTCACCTTTCCTAATTACGGAATCTGTATAAGCTTCGAAAGTATCGCGCATGGTTAATTCAACTGCTTTACAATGCATATTTACAATTGGGCTTAAATCAACAGCTTCGTTGCCCCAATCTTTTGATTGAATTAAAATCATTTCCGCTGTTCTTAAGGCGCTTTTAGAATCAATGGATAAAAAATCAGAGAGTGGTATTAATGATTTTATAATAAGATCTATATCTTGTGAAGATATTTTTACATCTTTATCTTTTTCTTTTTGTGGTATTTCCGGAATTAATTTTGAAATATTTTGAATAGCTTCTTGAAGTGCAAAATCGACATCTTCATGTAACCTTAAAAGTTGAAGCGTTTTTAATTCTTGTAATATTTCTTCAGGATTTTCTAAAGATATATCTTTTATAATTTTGATTTTGAGTTCATTTGAAATATTATTTTTTGAAATTGAACGAATTAATGCTTGATGGGCTCTTTTATGTTTTGAATTTAAAAGTTCATTAATAGTATGTTCAACAAACTCAGGATCGATATGTTGAAGAGCTTGATATAAAATTGCTTTAATGGCATCATCTGTGTCTAATTTTACAAGCGCTCTTACTATCCATCTTTTTTCAACATGTGGTGCTACTCTTAAACCTTCTCTAATATATCTTTCATAATAATCTTTTTCTTCAAATGTTAAATGGGAATTTAAACATACTTGTAAAATAGCACCCCATCGTAATATAGGTCTGTCGGTTAAAAAGTTTCCACTCCAATCAGAAGATTCTAGTTCTGTTTCATCATCATTTTGAGATGTGTTATCAAGAATATTTTGTATTAAATTAGAAATATCTTTTAATGTCGAAAGAGTTTTTTGTGTAATTGGGATTCGAAAACGATTTGATCCAACAAGGATAGATTGAAACCTTGATGTTACTTCAAGAATATACTCATCTTTTTCCATGTTACCTTTTATCAAGGTTTGATGAATTGTCTCTAATTCACTTTGTATAGCTAAACTAATGGTATGAAGATCTAAGCGAGGAGCGCTTAAAGCAATTGCTGTAAAAGCCCAGCTTGTACCAGAAAATGGAATTGTCTTATAAATTTCTCTCATAAAGTTAGGTGAAATATTACAGCCAATTGTTGCAGAATATATTTTTTCAACAAAGTCTTCATAAGATTTAGTATCATTATTTTGGAAACGTAGGACACACTTTTTTATATTTTGAATAACTTTATTTTCAATTTCCAAATATTTTTTGAGATCTTGTTCGTCTGTATTTAAATTTGCCAAAGCTACAATTTGACTTAAAAGTATTTTAGTATCGTAGCATTGATCAAAAAAATCTTGCCATAAGTTTGTTTTTGATTCAAATAATATTTCATAATTTAAAAATATAAAACTAATATCTGTTGAGTCTTTATGCCAAATTTTAAAATGCTCAGGGTTTTTAACGGATTTTATAAATAATTCATTTTTATAAGGGATATTAGATATCCATAGTTTTGCTAATTGTTTTTTTTCTTTTTCAATAGCTGAAATACCGATTAATTTATTTTTAGATAAAATTTCAATACAACTTAAATTTTTGAGTTTAAGAATAGAAGATGTAAGTTCTTCGGTATAATTTAATTCAATAGATTGTTGAATTAAATTCTCAATTACTTTTGTTAATATTTGATTATCAAAGCAACTATAACCAATAAAGTTAGGTTTTTCTTCATACAAACTATTTTTAATAAACTCTTCTGCAGCTAATTCATTAAAATTTAATCTTTCATATTTTAATATTTGAGATAAAATAATTTCTGATAACTTTATAGATTCAATATTTTTTAAATTATTTTTTAGATTTTTAAAATTATTTATATCGTTTTTATTTATTGAAAAAGCTAAATAAAATAGGGCGGAAATTGTTGATGTTTTATCTAAGTCATCTGATAAATCGGATGATATAATATTAAACGCTATATTCTTAATTTTATCACTTATGATTCCAAGTTTAGTAAAAGCATGAAATCCCTTTGATAATAGATTATCGGGTAAATTTTTCTGAAAAGAATTTTCTAACTTATCAGAAAGATTTTCATCACCAGTTTGTTCAGCATAGGAATATATTGAGTAAAGAATTTTATTTGTTAAAAAAGATTTTTCAAAAAATTTATTAATTCTATTTGAAAAAGCACATATTTTTGAACGACCTAAATTTGTTATACAACTACTTAAAACGCTATCATTTGTTTCTTTAAGCAATAAATAAGAAATGATTGCCCATTCACTACTAGGATAATTTGGAAGTATTAATGATTCGGCTAATTTTGATTTTTCTTCATTTGTTGGAATTAGGGCCATTATTTGCCAAATTAACAAATTTCCCTGCCATGATTGAGAATTCTTAGCAAGCTTTTCAATAGCTTCATAACGATTGTATTCGTTCTCAGAGCGGACAAATTGTTTAAGATCTTGAAATATTGGCATGAACACACTCCTGCCCGTTAATATAGAATATTTTTATTTATTTATTACGGGTGAATAATTGCCTTTAAATATATTAAAATTTTACAATGTAATCTGTAGGATTAATATAATTTGTATCCATTTGAGCGAGTTGCAATTTTCCACTCATGTCCCAGTTTACCGATTGCCATTTGGTAAATTGATCAACAACCCAAATTCCAGACTGTCTACTTCCGTTTCCGCTTTTGCCATTTCCTCCAAAAGGTAAATGAGCTTCAGCACCTGTTGTGCTGTTATTAATACTTGTCATGCCTGCAGAAATTTCGTTTCTAAATTTATATGCAGATTCAATATCTGAAGTATATATTGATGAACTTAGTCCATATCCTGTTTTATTTGAAAGATAAATAGCTTCATCTAAATCACTAAAACTTAAAATATTAAATAAAGGACCAAAAGTTTCTGTTGAATAAATAGCGTCATTTTCTGTTACGTTATCAACAATTGTTGGAAAAGCATAAAAACCTAATTTTGCATTTCCAGAAAATCGATCCGGTTTATTTTGCTCTGTAATAGCACCATTTTTAGATGTTAATACACGATGATGAGATTTAATTAATGTATTTATATTTTCTAAATGTTTATTTAAAAAACGTTCGCCGATCATGGGCCCGTAAAAAATATTTTCATCTGTCGGATTCCCAATTTGAATAGATGCTACTTTATCCATAATTTTTTTAATTAATGTTTCTTTTATTGATTTATGAGCAATTAAATTACCAAGAGATGTACATCTTTGTCCAGCAGTTCCGAATCCAGACCAAAGAATTCCATTTGTAACTAAATCTAAATTTGCATCTGGCATAACAACAAGTGGATTTTTTCCACCTAATTCAAGGCAAGGAGTTTGAAGATTTCTTCCACAAATTTCTCCAATATGTCTTCCTACTTCAGTACTTCCTGTGAATCCTACTTTATCAATTAATCCTTCATTTACCAAAGAAACTAAATCAGCTCCTGTTTTGGGGCCCGATCCAAAAACAACATGAAAGACATCTTTAGGAACGCCCGCTGCATATAATAATTCTGCAAAAACAAGAGATAAATAGGGAGTATCTTCCGAAGGTTTCCAAACACATGTATTCCCACATACTAATGCAGGAATAAAGTACCAACTGGGAACTGCAAATGGAAAATTACCTGCTGTAATACATGCAAAAACACCTACAGGTCTTCTGTATGTGAATAGTTCTTTATTGCTCATTTCACTTGGGACAGTTTGTCCATAAAGTCTTCTACCTTCTGAAACAAAGAAATAACAAGTGTCAATTGCTTCTTGAACATCACCTCGAGCTTCTTTAATAGGCTTGCCCATTTCTCTTGTTAATATTTGTGAAAGTGCTTCTTTATTTTTTTCAATCAACTTACCAAAATTTGAAATAATTCCTGCTCGAATCGGAGCTGGAGTTTTTTTCCATATTTCAAGTCCTTTTTTAGCTTGTAAACAAGCCTCTCTACATTCTTCTAAGGAAGCATTTGCAAATGTGCCTAAAATGTCTTCTCTATTTGCAGGGTTTATTGATATAAATTGTGAAGAACCTTCATTCTTTTTACCAGATATAATAGAAGATAAACCGTTCATAATAGTTCCTTTGTAGACGCATCGCCAAGGGGAGTGAGCATTTGCGATGTCTTTGTTTTTGAAAAATCCAATATATCAGTAGCATATTCTTTAATAGCGGGTCTATGGGCAATGACCAGAGTTATTGAATTTTCTATATGGTTTTTTAAATTTTCAATTATCTTTAATTCATTTGCTATATCTAAAGCACTTGTACCCTCGTCAATTATGATTAATCCAGGTTTTCTATAAAATATTCTGGTGAACATTAGACGTTGTTTTTCGCCTCCTGAGAGACCTTTAATGTCACTAAAAATATCTTTCTTTTCAAGCAAAGATAATGCAAGAGCTTTTGTCGCCAGTTTTATTTCGCTTTCAGTTGGAGATATAATTTTTTCTGGATAAACAATGTTATCAAAAATGGTTCCCGAAAATAAAAAGGGTTCTTGTGGAATGAAACAAATATCATGAGAATATTTTTGAAATAATTTTTCATCTGCATATTCATTATTAATTAAAATATTTCCTTTAATTGAATTTTGAATACCAAGAACTGTACGAATTAAAGTACTTTTACCAGAACCTGAAGGCCCAATAATAGCAAGTAAAGCGCCTTTGGATAATTTTAAATTTAAATTATGAAATAAAATATTATTGATCTCATTTCCAATAGAAAGATTTTTAAATTCTAAATTTTCAATTTTATCTTTATTAATAGAATTTAAATCTTTTGAAATTATATTTCTTTTTTGGAAACTTTCATTTGTTAAAAAAGCATGAATGCGTTGAAGTGCATCTGTTCCTTTACGTGTAGAATTTAATTGACTTGTCATTCTATTAATTTTATCAGACAATAAAGCGACAGTAAGCATAAAGTTTATAAAAATATTGCTATCAAGTGATCCATTCGATATTTTTCGAAGTGCTGCAATAATTATAAATGCACCTGCAATTATTCCAAACCATTCTACAAGCGGGCTTCCAAGGGATCTTGCTCTGGTTGCTCTTCTCCAAACATGATATATTTTATCATTTATTTTGTTAAATTTTATGATTTCAAATGGAATTGCTTTATGAACTTGAATAGTTTGCCAACCACGCATTCTTTCCAAAATTCCACTTAGTAATTCACTTTCAAATTGCAACCCTTGTTTAGAGAGTCTTTTTAACGTTTTACTAGTTACTCTAAGAACAATTCCTGCAGGAATTAATACTGTTATAAATAAAATAAAAAGTTGAATATCTAAAATAATTAACCAAGATAATAATATAAATGAAGTAAATCCATCTTTTAAAAGACTGCTAATTAATCGAGTGAAAGTTTGTTGAGTTTCTCTTATGTCTTCTCCAACCATTGATGAGAGAAGCCCAGCATCAATCGAATTCGCTGATTGAAAATTGAGTGAAAGATATTTATTTGCAATATCTGTTCTAAGTTTTTTAGCAAGTTTTTCACCTAAATGTCTTAGTAAATAGTCACTATAAAAATTTAAAAAACCATAAAATAATGCGATAAAAATAAATATTATTGTAAACCAATCTTTTTGAAAAGATAATGGAATAGAATTTTCAAAAATTGTGCCTTCAACTAAAGGTGTAATCCATAAAGATAATTGATCACCAAGTAATCTTTGCCAAGTTATGTCTGTTGGGACTGCATTGATTGTTTGAACAACAATTGATGTAATACTAAGTAAACCTAATGAAAGTGGAATTAATATAATTACAGAGATCAAAAAAATGGCAAATTCTGATGGCCATAATCCAATTTGTTGAATCCATAATTTAATTGATGATATATTTTTAGAATTATTTGAGGCCATTGATTTTTTTTACCTTAATTTTGACTTATTTTTAATTTTATTAATTAAATGTTCTAAATCGGATTAGCTTTTTTTCACCTGGAGAGAGTTTTACATTATAAGAAATAGTGCTTCCAAATTCAGGTTTAATGGAAATAGCTGTTTCTTTATTTGCTATTATTGGAACTCTTAAAACCTGTATTGTATCTGGTAATGTAGTCCAGCTTCTTGTATCTGCAGTTTCGGTTGCAACACTAAAAACATTTGCAGCAAGACCTGCTAGTGGACTTTCTTCGCCTAGCTTACGTGCAGCAAGATCTTTGGCAATAACACGAGCTGCGATTTTCGCTATGTCTCGAACTCTTCTGTCTTCTAAAGCTTGTTTCGCCATTTTTCCTATATCTTCCATTATAATTGTCTTGCCAAATGATTTTTGTCCAATAAAAACTTCTGAAGATCTATTTTTATAAGGAATATCTTTATACTCAGGAAACGACACTCTTACTACTGTTTTATCCGTTGGAAAAAGAATCTCTTTTGGTGTTTTAACAGGTGAATTTCCTGATTCATAAATAATATAAACTTCACCTTGTTTTAATAATTCAGATTGTTTTTGCCATGTAAGATTAGGATTATTCTTTTTTAATTCATTTAATATATCGTTCCTGTTTCTAAATTCAGCAAGACGAGCAAGGTCTTTTGAAATTTGTGTTTCAGCAGATTTTAAAGAGCTATTTTTAATATTATTTAGTGCATTCTTGTATGAGATAATTGCATTATCCCATTCCCCTTTTGTTTCAAAAACCATACCAGAAAAATAATTTGAGAAGGCATCATATTTAAATAAATTTACACCTTCATTATCGTTATCCAGTGCTTTTTTTATGTCATTTGTTCTTCGAACCATAACAAGAGAATTATTTTGATCGTTATTTGCAAAAAAAGCAACGGAAGAAAAAATAGGAATTAAAAATCGCTCATGTGCTTCACCAGTATAATCAGACATAGAGTCATTAACTATAAAGCTTGCTGTTGTTTTTGAAATACTAGTCGTATATAAATCATCTAATTTTCGGTCCGATTTTTGCCATTGATTAATTGCTTTTGTATAATCACCTTGCAAATAAAGTAGCATGCCTTTTTCCATTGTAAATAAAGCATAATTTCTTGACTCAGTAGCAAGAGAACTTTCATCCAATTGAGCGGTTGCTTCCGCAAATTTCCCTGAATAAAGAACTTGCCTGATCTTTTGGTTTTCTTGAGTATAAGATTGGCATCCCGAAATGATAGAAGCAGGTAATAATAGAAAAATTATTTTCTTTATAAACATAAATTTTATAAATCCCTATTTTAATTTTGATGAAATTGCTTCTTTAGCTTTTAACATAAGTTCTGAAGCCGTTAAATTATTCGAATCAATTTTAGGATGAACAGTTATTGTTACTTGAGTTACTTTAGGCCAAATTGATCCTTTAGGTAGCATGTCTGCGCAGCCGTCAACCGTGATTGGAACTATTGCAATATTTAGAGATTTTGCTAGTCGAAATGCACCCATTTTAAATTCACCTAATGCACCTGTTTTGCTTCGGGTTCCTTCAGGGAAAAATATCATTGGCGTGCCTTTTTTCAAATGTCGTATTGATAATTTAATGCTTTTTTCACTACTTGCTTTGCTACTTCTATCAACGGGTACATATCCGACAGCTGTCATTCCCCATCCAAAGATGGGAATTTTAAATAAGGATGCTTTTGATAACCATCTAAATCTTGTGGAAAGCATAAAAAGTGCTAAGATATCAGCCTGGCTTTGATGATTGGCAACATAGATAACTACCTCATCTTTATTTACAAGGTTTTCTTTACCTATAATATTAAATATCCACCAAGGATTAAATTTACCAATAGATATTGCCCATAGGCTTGCAAGTTTGTGAAGAAAATGTCTTTCTTTGTCAAATGGATAAACAAATGGAAATAA
Source organism: Silvanigrella paludirubra (assembly GCF_009208775.1). Lineage (NCBI taxonomy): Bacteria > Pseudomonadati > Bdellovibrionota > Oligoflexia > Silvanigrellales > Silvanigrellaceae > Silvanigrella > Silvanigrella paludirubra. The sequence continues at coordinate 72,543 of NZ_WFLM01000007.1, forward strand.
CAAAATAATTGTAGAAGAATAAAATACACTTAAAATAACTATATTTGTCCAAGTGTAAATACCTCTTAAAACATGTGCCGGTTCTTTTTTTAGGGGTTCAATTGTTTTTTTTTGAGTTTGAGACATAGTTTTGTTCCTAGATTTTTAAGTCAAACAATACTTTTTGAAATAATACATTAAGACAAATTATTCATTTTTATTATCAGAAAAATCTTTAAATGATAAATAAAACTGAACTGCCATTTCTTTTTTTCCATTTACACATGTTTCTTCTATGTGTCCATTTGTATTTTTTAGGATTGTCCCATGATGTTCTTTTTCTTTATTCCATGCAGAATCTGACGTGCTATGCAAAACGGCATTTAGTTTTTTATTTATTAACATTTTTTTTGCGATTTCTAATCCTTCTATTTCACTTCCAGATGTTAACTTAGCAGCTGCTTTGAATGGAATTTTAGAAAGGTCATCAATATCTAGTATTTTTTTTGCTCTTACGAGATCTATTCTTAGAGTTTCTTCTTTACTTGAAATTTTTGAATTTGAAATACTTTTTGGAGTGAAATCGGAACCTGCAACTAAATGCAATATTCCATCATATTTATTATGGTTTATTTCTTTTAAATAATCATACATTTCATTGTAATTAGGAAGATGAAATATTTTACTTTGATCGTATTCAGGAACTTCTTTATTTGTATTTGCAGTTAAAACAGTGGTCTCAATTCCCATAGCATAAAACGTTTTTGCCACTTCTATTCCTAAAGATCCTGTTGATAAATTTGTTACACAGCGCACAGGGTCTATCATGGCTCTTGTGCCACCAATTGTTAATAATACTTTTCTAATTTTATTTGAATAATATTTTCTTTTGTTAATGATATGACAAATATTAATAGCTAGTATATTTGGCAAAGGAAGTTTTTCTTTTCCTTCCTCGATGCGTGGATTTGTAAAAAAAACTCCATCCATTTTTTTTAATTTTTCTTTATTTTCTTCTATAATTGGAGAAAATGAAAGGCTTTCATGCATGGTCGGGCAATAAATAATTGTTTTATTCATACCTAAAGCGCTTTGAATTAGAGTTGTGGCACCATCAGAACAAATTCCATTACTTGTTTTAGAAATAAGATCGGCTGTTGCAGGAGAAATAACAAGAGCATCGGAAGTGCATATGTGTTCTGCAAGACCAGAGGGATTTATAATAACTTCATTGTTACTAGCCCAACGTAAACTTTCAATTCCTATAAATTTTAGACAATTTTCAGTAATACAAAATTGAACCTCAGCTCCTTGTCTGCGAAGTTCTCTTGCTAGTTTCGGGAGTTCGGTTGCTGCAATCCCGCCGCCACCAATAATCGTGATTTTTGTATTTGATAAAAATTGAGAGGTTTTTATCACTTGTGTGTCTTTGATAGGGGCTGACTCTGAACTTTTATCGCTACTCCCAACTGATAAATTTTTTGCATATACCTTTTTTTTTGTTAACTTGCGTTGGTTCATTTTCGTGGACTCGTTGCTTCATTGGTGCTATTTGCATTAGCAAAGGACTCTTTATTGGATCCTCGCCCTTAACATCAAAAGGAAATATAAATGTTTTCTAAAAAAATACCATACACGCTTGAATCTGAATCTGACAACACTTCTCCATTAGATCTTTGGTACCAAGAGCGTCACAATGATGAAGTTTCGTTTGGTTTACATGTTAAAAAAGTACTACATTCAAGTCAAAGTCCTTTTCAAAGAGTAGATGTTTTTGAATCTACTGGATTTGGTAGAGTTCTTACTTTAGATGGCCTTATGATGTGTTCTGATAGAGATGAATTTGTTTATCACGAAATGATTTCACATGTACCTCTCCTTGTTCATCCTAATCCTAAGCGTGTTTTAGTTATTGGAGGTGGAGATGGTGGAACTCTAAGAGAAGTTTTAAGACACGATTGTGTTGAAGAAGCAGTTCTATGTGAGATTGATGGTGAAGTTGTGGAAGCGGCAAGACAATTTTTTCCTGCGCTCGCTTTTGGTTTAAATCACCCAAGGGCAAAAGTGCATATTGGAGATGGAGTCGATTTTGTTAAAAAAAGCGCATCTGCTCAGTTCGATATTGTTATTGTAGACTCTACTGATCCTATTGGGCCTGGTGTAGGTCTATTTTCTGGTGAATTTTATAAAGAAGTAAAAAGAATTTTAACTCCTGGCGGCATTGTTATGGCACAATGCGAATCACCTTGGGAAAATAAATTTGATCTTGCAAAAGTGTATGGAAATTTAACAGAAGCTTTTTCATCTGTGTACTCTATGGTTGGCTCCATTCCTTCTTACCCATATGGTTTTTGGTCTTGGGGCTTTGCAAGTGATGTTCAGCATCCTTTCAATAAAATAGATCTTGAAAGAGCGCATGCTATTGAAAAGGCTTCTAAATATTACAATGTAGACATTCACAAAAGCGCCTTTGCTCTTCCAAATTTTTTACGCCAAAAATTACATAATGTTGTTAAGAATGCTTAATTCATTCTTTTAAACATTAGCTAAGTTTCATTTTTTCAGAAGTGATTTTTAACTATTTTGATCGGATCCTTTCTTTATTTTAGAAAGGATCCTTTTTTTTTATAAATAAGTTTTCTTTATATATTATTTTATTAAAAAATAGTTGAAGTTACTTGACAGTACCGCCATCGACATGTAGAAACCCTTTCACCACTGATTACGACGCGGGGTGGAGAAGTTGGTATCTCGTCGGGCTCATAACCCGAAGGCCGCAGGTTCAAGTCCTGTCCCCGCCACCAATCAAAGGTAAGTTATTTGACAAGAGAAGAAAGCAAAAACAGAGTGCGGTTCCATGGTTTTAAGTAGATTTTCTCGCGAGAGGAAATGGAAAGAAATCAGGTTCCGTAAAAAGAACCGTCAAGATAGTAAAAAAAGCGGATGGGTAGAAATACTTATCTGTAAGTAAATTAGAGCTAAGAGTTTGATCCTGGCTCAGAACGAACGCTGGCGGCGTGCCTAACACATGCAAGTCGAACGGAGGTAGCAATACCTTAGTGGCGCACGGGTGAGTAATGCATGGGAATCTGCCTTTTGGAGGGGGATAACTACGGGAAACTGTAGCTAAGACCGCGTAAGCAGCAGCGATGCTGGAAATGCCGGGACCGCAAGGCCGGCAGCCGAAAGATGAGCCCATGTTCCATTAGCTAGTTGGCGGGGTAACGGCCCACCAAGGCGAAGATGGATAGCTGGTCTGAGAGGACGATCAGCCACACTGGGACTGAGACACGGCCCAGACTCCTACGGGAGGCAGCAGTGGGGAATATTGCGCAATGGGGGAAACCCTGACGCAGCAACGCCGCGTGAGTGAAGAAGGCCTTCGGGTTGTAAAGCTCTTTCGGTTGGGAAGAAGGGTTATTGTTTTAATAAAGCAGTAATTTGATGGTACCAAAAGAAGAAGCACCGGCAAACTTCGTGCCAGCAGCCGCGGTAATACGAAGGGTGCGAGCGTTGTTCGGAATTACTGGGCGTAAAGGGTTCGTAGGCGGGAATGCAAGTCAAGTGTGAAATCCCCAGGCTTAACCTGGGACGTGCATTTGAGACTGTGTTTCTTGAGTTTCGGAGAGGGTGGTGGAATTGCTGGTGTAGGAGTGACATCCGTAGAGATCAGCAGGAACACCGGAGGCGAAGGCGACCACCTGGCCGAATACTGACGCTGAGGAACGAAAGCGTGGGGAGCAAACAGGATTAGATACCCTGGTAGTCCACGCCGTAAACGATGATAACTAGGTGTTGGGGGAGTTGACCCCTCCAGTACCGTAGCCCACGCGCTAAGTTATCCGCCTGGGGAGTACGGTCGCAAGACTAAAACTCAAAGGAATTGACGGGGGCCCGCACAAGAGGTGGAGTATGTGGTTTAATTCGAAGCAACGCGAAGAACCTTACCTGGGTTTGACATACCGTGAAAAGCGCAGAGATGCGTAATAGTAGCAATACACACGGATACAGGTGCTGCATGGCTGTCGTCAGCTCGTGTCGTGAGATGTTGGGTTAAGTCCCGCAACGAGCGCAACCCTTTCCCTTATTTGGCATCATTAAGTTGGCAACTATAGGGGTACTGCCGGTGATAAACCGGAGGAAGGTGGGGATGACGTCAAGTCCTCATGGCCCTTACATCCAGGGCTACACACGTACTACAATGGCCAAGACAAAGCGAAGCTAAGCCGAGAGGTGGAGCCAAACGCAAAAACATGGTCTCAGTTCGGATTGTGGTCTGCAACTCGACCACATGAAGTTGGAATCTCTAGTAATCGCAGATCATCAGGCTGCGGTGAATACGTTCCCGGGCCTTGTACACACCGCCCGTCAAACCACGAAAGTTGCATAAGCCAGAAGCAGGTGGGCTAACCGCAAGGGGGCAGCCTGCCAAGGCTTGTGCGATGATTGGGGTTAAGTCGTAACAAGGTAGCCGTAGGGGAACCTGCGGCTGGATCACCTCCTTTCTAGGAATTTTGAGTCTTCTGTAAAGAAGCTCTATTCTAGGTCAATGGAATCGCACTCTGTTTTTGTAATCTTT